>NZ_PPQR01000070.1:0-7837 GCF_002902085.1 Staphylococcus simiae | reverse complement strand
GCATGTTAGAGTTTCTGCTATCTTGATAGCTAGAAAATCTTATGCAGTTTATTATGAAGTAATAAACTGTAAACCTATTTCAGATAACCAGTTTCTCTATGTTGGGTCCCTACCTCAGGAGTCTTGGCTTCAAATTAATTTTCGTTTTAAAATTATTCGTTTTTTATTTATCAGTCCTAAAAAATAGGGAACCTCATTGTCATGGCTTAGTAATCTAACATCTATTTGACTGTAAATATTCTATGATCAGAATTTAGATTTGTAGTGGCTCGGTGCCAATCTTTGTCTACCTAGAACATTATAGAAAAAATGTAGTCCTAAATTTTTCAGTGACAGTTCTTACTTTACTTAACATAAATAGAGAATAACGCTTCTATATTGGGTTTGAAATTCAGTGTTTTTAGTATGAACTTGAGTGAAATTTTATTTACTTCTATTACTACATATCAAGCCAAAAAGAGAATCAATATTGCTGAATTAGTATTTACTGGGGTATATATAAGCAAATTGTACTTACGTGTCGTGTTAAGTACCAGACAGCTTATTTTATGGGATAGAAATAAGGAGGCAAAATCGTGGAAGAGTTTAAACAACATTATAAAGGTTTAATTGACGAAAGTTTAACCAATCAAGATCAGAAAGAATTAATAAAAAAATGTGAGAAGTATACAGACGAAGTCATCAGAAAAGACGTTTTGCCTGAGGATATCGTAGAGATACATAAGAAATATATTTTAACGCTAGACTTAACTAAAGAAGATATTTTTAAAACGTTAGTCGTCTTACAAGAAATTGTTAAAGGCTTTGGATATAGTTATAGAGATTATCAGAAATTAGTAGATAAACTTCAAGTCCACGATAAAGAAATAGATTTAGCATCTAGCCTACAACAAACAATGCTAAAAACAGATATCCCACAGTTTGATAGTATACAAATAGGCGTTATCTCAGTCGCTGCACAAAAAGTAAGTGGAGATTATTTTAATTTAATAGATCATAATGATGGGACTATGAGTTTTGCAGTTGCCGACGTGATAGGTAAAGGTATTCCAGCTGCACTTGCGATGAGTATGATTAAATTTGGTATGGACTCATATGGACACTCTCAACTACCGAGTGATGGGTTAAAACGATTAAATCGTGTTGTCGAGAAAAATGTTAATCAAAATATGTTTGTTACAATGTTTTATGGTTTATATGAAGAAATGAACCATTTATTATACTGTAGTTCAGCTGGCCATGAACCTGGATATATTTATCGAGCTGAAAAAGAACAATTCGAAGAAATTTCAGTTAAAGGTAGAGTGTTAGGAATTAGCCCGAATACAAGATATCAACAACAAGAAATCCCGATTTATTTAGATGATTTGATTATCATTTTTACAGATGGTGTAACTGAAGCTAGAAATACTGAAGGTGAGTTTATTGATAAAAATCAACTGCTAGACTATATAGAGAAACATAAACATATGCATCCACAAGATATCGTCCAAATTATATATGAAGCTATTTTAAAGCTACAAAATCCTAGTAAAAAAGATGATATGACTATATTAATTATTAAAAGAGTAAATTAATTAACTTTAAAGATTTAAAATCATTTATTTGGGTATAATATAATTTGAATTATAAAATTTTAACGAAACACATTGTGTAACTATAAATTTAGTAAATTAAAGTAGGAGTGTATTTAAATGAATTTAAATATAGAAACTGTCACTTATGATGATTATTACGAAGTCAAAGTGGGTGGAGAATTGGATGTTTATACAGTACCTGAATTAGAAGAGGTACTAACACCAATGCGCCAAGATGGTTCACGTGATATTCGTGTTAATCTAGAAAATGTTACTTACATGGATTCGACAGGATTAGGACTCTTTGTAGGAACATTAAAAGCATTAAATCAACATGATAAAGAATTATACATTTTAGGTGTATCAGATCGTATCGGAAGATTGTTTGATATCACTGGATTGAAAGATTTAATGCATGTTAATGAAGGAACGGAGGTTGAGTAACATGCAATCAAAAGAAGATTTTATTGAAATGCGTCTTCCAGCCTCAGCAGAATATGTTAGTTTAATTCGCTTAACGTTATCTGGTGTATTTACAAGAGCTGGTGCATCATATGATGATATTGAAGATGCTAAAATTGCAGTAAGTGAAGCAGTAACAAATGCTGTTAAACATGCATATAAAGAGAAAAAAGAAGTTGGCATGATTAATTTGTATTTTGATATTTTAGATGATCGTATTAAAATTGTTATTTCTGATCAAGGTGACAGTTTTGATTATGAAACAACTAAAACACAAATTGGACCATATGATGAAAATGAAAGTATTGATTTCCTTCGCGAAGGTGGCTTAGGTTTGTTTTTAATTGAATCATTGATGGATGAAGTGACAGTTTATAAAGAATCTGGTGTTACGATTAGTATGACCAAGTATATAAAAAAAGAGCAGGTGCGAAATAATGGCGAAAGAGTCGAAATCAGCTAATGAAGTTTCACCTGAACAAATTAACCAATGGATTAAAGAACACCAAGAAAATTCGAATAGTGAAGCACAAGATAAATTAGTTAGACATTATCAAAAACTAATTGAATCTTTAGCATACAAATATTCAAAAGGGCAATCACATCATGAAGATTTAGTTCAAGTTGGTATGGTTGGTTTAATAGGTGCCATCAATAGATTCGATATGTCCTTTGAACGAAAATTTGAAGCCTTTTTAGTACCAACTGTAATAGGTGAAATCAAAAGATATTTAAGGGATAAAACATGGAGTGTTCATGTACCAAGAAGAATTAAAGAAATTGGGCCAAGAATTAAAAAGGTTAGTGATGAATTAACAGCAGAGTTAGAAAGGTCCCCATCAATTAGTGAAATTGCTGATAGATTGGAAGTGTCAGACGAAGAAGTTCTAGAAGCGATGGAGATGGGGCAAAGTTATAATGCTTTAAGTGTCGACCATTCCATAGAAGCAGACAAAGATGGTTCAACAGTAACGTTGTTAGATATTATGGGTCAGCAAGATGACAACTATGATTTAACAGAAAAACGTATGATCTTAGAAAGAATATTACCTATTTTATCCGAACGAGAACGAGAAATTATTCAATGTACATTTATTGAAGGTTTGAGTCAAAAAGAAACTGGTGAACGTATTGGTTTAAGCCAAATGCATGTTTCTAGATTACAAAGGACAGCCATCAAAAAATTACAAAATGCAGCTAATCAATAACTTTGAGTTTTTACGTTATATTTTTTACGTTAATGCATGTAACACTCATATGTTTACACAATTAATACAATAATTAAGAAGCCGAATGATTAAAAATTTTGGCTTCTTTTTTATGATCATTTTAGTAATAAGAAATCTAACTGGTCGTTGATTAGCCGAAGATTATAATGAAGTTGTTGAAATTAAGATGAGACAAAGGATGTCATATTCAACTATATACATTTAGCGGAAACTATTAGTATTGAAACACGTTAAGAACATAACATTTTGTAATTTTAAACGAGCTTGGTGCAGTGGGGTAATGACAGCCATTGTTAGAAATTTTATTGATATCTTGCTCCCAGTTGTTAGTAATATTGTGATGATGATAACAATAATGCATATTTAAATAGATAGTTATGTAAGTCACAGAGCCTGGGACAAAATGTATTTTACACTTAAATTTAAGCATTTGGCAGTAACTGTTTGGTTTTCAAAACGTTGATAAATCACCATTTTGAAAACCTAGTCAGTCTTGCCGGGGTGGAAGGGACCCAACACAAAAAAACTGGTTAGTCAGTTTTTTCAGACAATGCAGGGACCCGTCATAGAAAAATTTTAAAAATAAAATTTTTTCTTTTATGTGCAAGACGGGCATCTACGAAATAAATTTTATATAAAATTTATTTCTGTCCCACTCCCACAGTAAAAAAATGAATATGTTAAAATGGGGAAGTAAATTATAGAAAAGAGTGGTTTAGTAAATGGATAATAATTTGATTCAATCTATAATAGAAAAGTATCAATTTAGTAAGAAACAAATAGAAGCAGTGTTAAGTTTATTAGAAGAAAAAAATACCGTACCGTTTATTGCTCGCTATAGAAAAGAGCAAACAGGTGGTTTAGATGAAGTTGAAATTAAACAAATTGATGATGAATATCAATATATAGTTAATCTACAAAAACGTAAAGAAGAAGTCATTAAGAATATTGAACAACAAGGCCTATTAACTGATGACTTAAGACAAGATATTTTAAAACAAACAAAGCTGCAACGTGTTGAAGATTTATATAGACCATTCAAGCAAAAGAAAAAGACGAGAGCGACTGAAGCTAAACGCAAAGGTTTGGAACCTTTTGCTAAATGGATAAGACAAGCGAAACATGAAGTGGATATTAACGATAAAGCACAACAGTTTTTTAATGAAGAAGTTACTACTGTTGATGAAGC
Source organism: Staphylococcus simiae (assembly GCF_002902085.1). Classification (GTDB taxonomy): domain Bacteria; phylum Bacillota; class Bacilli; order Staphylococcales; family Staphylococcaceae; genus Staphylococcus; species Staphylococcus simiae. Next base: position 3,380 of record NZ_PPQR01000070.1, on the reverse strand, counting down.
GATAAAAGGAGCACAAGATATTATCGCTGAACAAATATCAGATAATCCAAAATATAGAACTAAAATATTAAAAGATATGTATCACCAAGGATCCATTATCACAACTAAAAAGAAAAACGCTGAAGATGATAAAGGCATTTTTGAAATGTATTACAATTATAGTGAACCTATTAAAAAAATTGCCAATCATCGCGTATTAGCAGTCAATCGTGGTGAAAAAGAGAAAATATTAACGGTTAAGTTTGACTTTGATACAACACAGATAGAAGCATTAATTACCAAACAAGAAATAATTCAAGACAATCCTTACCAAGATTATATTATTGAGGCTATAAGAGATAGTTTAAAACGTTTAATTATACCTTCGATTGAAAGAGAAATTCAGAGTGATTTGACGGAAAAAGCTGAACATCATGCTATTTTGGTATTTAGTGAAAATTTAAGAAATTTACTTTTACAACCACCAATGAAAGGAAAACAAATATTAGGGGTCGATCCTGCATTCAGAACAGGTTGTAAATTAGCTGTTATCAATCCGTTCGGTACTTTTGTTGCTAAAGGTGTGATTTATCCGCACCCACCAGTATCAAAAATTGAGGCTGCAGAAAAAACATTTGTCAACTTGGTTCGAGATTATGATGTACAATTGATTGCAATAGGCAATGGCACAGCAAGTCGTGAAACTGAACAATTTGTGGCAGACATTATTAAGAAACATGAATTACCAGTACAATTTATTATTGTCAATGAAGCGGGGGCGTCAGTGTATTCAGCGTCTGAAGTTGCAAGAGATGAATTTCCTGATTTTCAGGTTGAAGAACGTAGTGCAGTATCCATCGGTCGACGCGTACAAGATCCACTCAGTGAACTAGTTAAAATTGATCCGAAATCAATAGGTGTTGGTCAATATCAACATGATGTTAATCAAAAAGAATTAGAAAATGCGTTAACATTTGTCGTAGAAACTGCGGTTAACCAAGTTGGTGTTGATGTGAATACAGCTTCACAATCATTATTACAATATGTATCAGGACTAAGTCCTCAAATTGCTAAAAATATTATTACTTATAGAGAAGAAAATGGTGCAATAAAACATAATAAAGAAATTAGTAAAATTAAACGATTGGGTGCCAAGACATTTGAACAAAGTATTGGCTTTTTAAGAATAGTAGAAGGTACAGAACCATTAGATAATACATCAATTCACCCAGAAAGTTATCAAACGACATATCAATTATTAGACAAACTTGGATTTAGTGGTACTGACATTGGAACAGATGCGTTAAAAGATAAATTAAACAAATTAAACATTGATGATTTAGCTCAAGAGTTGCATATAGGCTTACCAACTTTAGAAGATATTATCAAATCTTTAAAAGCACCAAATAGAGATCCTAGGGATGAATACGAAACACCAATCCTTAAATCAGATGTGTTATCAATTGAAGATTTAAAAGAAGGGATGAAATTAAGTGGGACAGTTCGTAATGTTGTAGATTTTGGCGCTTTTGTAGATATTGGTGTTAAACAAGATGGTTTAGTACATGTTTCAAAATTATCTAAGAAATTCGTCAAAAATCCTATGGATATAGTTAGTGTTGGAGACATTGTAGATGTTTGGATACTCTCTATAGATAGAGATAAGGATAAAGTCGCACTAACAATGATTGATCCACATGAATAATGATGAGCTGCAATTATTAACTGAAAGATTATCAAAAGATAAGTTTGGTCTCTCTTTTAATCATAAAGCGTATTTTAATAAGCGCTTAAGAACTACTGGTGGACGTTATTTATTAAAATCGCATAATATAGAGATAAATCCTAAGCAATATCAACATTTTGGGGAAGAAGATGTTAAAAAGATTATTCTACATGAGTTGTGTCACTATCACTTGCACATTGCAGGTAGAGGATATCAACATAAAGACAGAGACTTTAAAATATTAAGTCAGCAAGTAGGCGCACCAAGATTTTGTAATAGCATACAAAGTTATGAACAACGCGCTAATTATGAATATCAATGCACAAAATGCCATGCTAAGTATTTACGTATTAGAAAAGTAGATACTAAACGAATGAGATGTGGTAAGTGTAATGGTCAATTGAAAATGATTAAGCTCCTCCACAAATAAGAAGAGAAGTATTCCGAATCTGTATTTAATAACAATTTGGGGAATGTGGAAATGTTAAGTAGGTAACCTAATAACAAGCATGTAAATATAACTAGGCATAAGTATTAGAGTTCAATAACTTTATTACTTATGCCTAGTTTTCATTTTGTTAGTGGTTGTGGGATAGAAATAAAATTTTAAAAAATATATCTCGATGATGATGTAGGGATTACTCATTTATGTAAACTCTGAATGTGGATTTTTAATAACGGACTAATCTACTGCGTTAACATTGACTAAGAATATAAAAAGTTGATTTAAATATAGTGAAGACTGTTTGTTTCAATGATCTAATGTTAAATATAGTATTATGCTTTTTAGTTAGTTACATGATGTTACGACTGAATGTTGAAATTAAATAAATAATATTTATTATTTCAGATTTGACTTAGAAAAAGTATAGTTCGAATTGAATTAAGCACCAAAATGTTTCAATTTTGATGATAGTTGTATGGTTAATCTATCTATTAAGACAAGAAGAAAAGTTGAAATAGAAAAATGAGTGTTATCATTTTTACTACTAAAAAGTGATAAAGCGTTAATATGACTAATATTACTTTTATTGATTTAGAAATAATATATTTTAGTATTGACTATTAAAACGATATTTCGTATGATTAAACACGTTCCTTTTTTACAAAACACATACAATTTTATGTAATAAAAGGATAAAATCAAAAGATAAAAGATTTTGAAAAAGTTATTGACTTTTGTAGCTTATTACTTTAATATTATTAACGTTCTGTTAAAAACTTATTACTTTTGTTAAATAAAAGTTAAAAAAGTGAATATAAGTTATTGACTTCGTGATATAGATATTTTATAATAAATATCGTTCTAAAAAACAAGCCGTTTTAAATGCGTTTTGCCAGCGGTCGTGGCGGAACGGCAGACGCGCTAGGTTGAGGGCCTAGTGGGAGTAATCCCGTGGAGGTTCAAATCCTCTCGGCCGCACCAAAAAATACTTAAGTTAATAAGCGGGTGTAGTTTAATGGCAAAACCTCAGCCTTCCAAGCTGATGTTGTGGGTTCGATTCCCATCACCCGCTCCATAGAAGATTTAAAATGAACATTGAAAACTGAATGACAATATGTCAACGTTAATTCCAAAAAACGTAACATTAAGTTACAAACATTATTTAGTATTATGAGCTAATCAAACATCATAAATTTTTATGGAGAGTTTGATCCTGGCTCAGGATGAACG
>NZ_PPQR01000069.1 GCF_002902085.1 Staphylococcus simiae | reverse complement strand
AAGATGCACAAGGCAACACCATTGGTACAACTATTATCGTTAAAGATGGAGATGGCAAAGAAATTAGCCGTCAAGATATTTTGAACGGTAAAGATGGAGCTAATGGTGTCGACGGTAAAGATGGTAAAACACCAACAGTAGAACAAACACCAATTAAAGATGCACAAGGCAATACAATTGGCACAACTATTATCGTCAAGGATGGAGACGGCAAAGAAATCAGTCGCCAAGATGTCTTGAACGGTAAAGATGGAGCCAAAGGTGAAAAAGGCGACAAGGGTGATACAGGAGCCACAGGAGCCAACGGTAAGGACGGTACAAATGGTGTCGACGGCAAAGATGGAAAAACACCAAGCGTAGAACAAACGCCAATCAAAGATGCACAAGGCAATACTATCGGCACAACCATTATCGTTAAAGATGGAGACGGTAAGGAAATTAGTCGTCAAGATATCTTGAATGGTAAAGATGGAAAAACACCAAGCGTAGAGCAAACGCCAATTAAAGATGCACAAGGCAACACCATTGGTACAACTATTATCGTTAAAGATGGAGATGGCAAAGAAATTAGCCGTCAAGATATTTTGAACGGT
>NZ_PPQR01000007.1 GCF_002902085.1 Staphylococcus simiae | reverse complement strand
TGACTTAAATGATAGGGCATTGTGCCCTTTTTTTCAAAAAAATTCGGTTGGTAAGATAACTTTCAAATTATCTTATCAACCGAATTTATTATAGAGCCGTTTTATTTAGTTTGCGGCAGTAGAAAATAGTGATATTAAAAATGCTTTGAAGACGGTTGGTTAGCATTCTTCCCCCCTAATAGTTAATCACTATCCTGTTTCGGTTGTCTTTTTAAAGAAAGTAATAAAATAAGAACCATAATTAAAACAATGCCAATAACTTGAAATGGCTTAAAAGCAATATGTAGCCAGACGCTACTAGCAATAATTGCAACGACAGGTTCTATTGTGCCGAACAAGGTTGTCTCTTTGGCAGAAAGATATTGTAAGCTATCAATAAACAAATAAAAAGCAAGTGCTGTTCCACCTAAGATACCAAATAATAGAAATAGTATCGTGGTAATGTTCCAATGCGCTACATTAACTTGCCAGATTGGATGTCTTAAATTCATCATAACCCCGGAAATAAGCATCGCCCAACCAACAATTAAAATAGAACCAAAACGACTCAACAATTCTGCTGGATAAATGGTATAAAATGCTAAAGCCACTCCAGCTAATATACCCCAAAATAAACTTGCAGGATTAACGACAAGATTAGATAGTGAGCCATTGGTTAGTAATAAAAATGTACCAACTAAAGTCATAATGACAGCTAATATATCAAATGTCGTTAATTTAGCATGGCCTCTCAAGACAAACCAAATAATGATATAAACAGGAGCAATATATTGTAGTAGAGTAGCAATTGCTGCATTACCAGTATTGATAGATGCCATATAGGCATATTGTACAATTAACATCCCAAACAAACTATAGATTAGTAATTTAAATAACATGCGAGGTTGTTGAAAAACAACGAATATTGATCGCTTAGGATTTAACATTTTAGCAATAGCCAATAAAAACACACCACTGACCATTAACCTTGCAGTGACATACCAATCTATATTGATATGTTGATATTTAAATAAATAGTCAGATACAGTGCCCCCTAATCCCCACAAACAAGCACCAATAATGGCTAGAATGATTCCTTTTAGACGTAATGATGATTGATTATACATAGATATCACCTCAAATCTATTAATGATATTTATTATTGCTAGTGCATATAAGACATTAATAATCATTTTAGTAATATCATATCTATTTTAGTTAGGAAAAGAAATACAAAAAAAGATGATTTATAGAGAGAAAGTCAGTCATTTTGCACAAATTTTAAAAATGCATAGATAAAAACAGGCCTTAGTAGATTGGACGATGTCTAGAAGATGGATGATGAAATAACAACTGAAAATAGCATGGCATCAAAAGTAATTAGTCAAAAGAAATTGTAGGCAAGCTTAAATGATTTTGATGACTAGATGTATGGTGTTGTTGTTTACTATCTAAGATGATTTGAGAAACGTCATGACCAGACATACTTGTAATCAGAATAATTGATAAATAGACAGAAAAGATAATGACAATGGTTGCTAAATATATGCCAATTGCAATTTTAGATGAGTGGTGCATATGCATAAGTAACGCCTCCAAATCATGTGTAATATGAATTCCTTTTAGTATAACGACCAGTTGTTAATTGAGTGTAAAGATAGCATTACAAAGTGTAAATCTTATAACAGTCATATCAAATCTTGCAAAATAAGAAAAAATTGCAAATATCAGTGTAATAAGTTATTTTTAAATATGGCTAAATTGTTACAAAAATAAGTTGCACGCGTTAAAATAGATAAGTCGTTTAAAATATGATTGGTTTTTGTTCATAAATCAATCGGTTAAAAAGTAGCACAATACATTTATTCGTAAGATTAATCACAGAAAATAAATAATTTGTATTTTAGAGTAAAAGGTTATTTATATAAATATTTAACAATTTAAGTGCAAAACCAAATAAAGATTTTTTGGAATCTTTCACAAAAATGAAACAATTATCACTATTAATTGATTTGATAACATTTAAATGTTGAAAACGTTTTCTTTAGAGTGTACGATATTTATGGACTAGAAGAAAATTAATAGATGGAAAGAGGTTTTTGGGAAATGGATATTCTGTTAGGTGTTGGAACCTTAGTCATGGTATTGGTCATCATGACATTATTCTTAAAGTACGCACCGTACGGCAAGCAAGGACTTCAAGCATTATCTGGTGCAGCTTGTGCAACATTTTTACCACAAGCATTTCTTAGTTACGCTATAGGTGGCGTATTTGATATTAAATTCCTGCAAGATATTGGAGATTTAGCAGGTAGTTTAAGTGGTATTGCTGTAGGTATTTTGACTTGTCTCAATTTAGGTGTGGCACCTGTATTTGCTGTCATCGTTGGACTAGTATTACATGATTTTAAATTATTACCAGCATTCATTGCAGCATACGCAGTTGCTTTTGCGATTAAATGGATTGAAAAGAAAGTACCAGAAGGGTTGGACTTAATTGTAGTTATTTTATTTGCACCTGCAATTGCCTTCTTACTTGCTTCAGTTATTACACCTGGTGTGATGGCAACGTTGAAACAAATTGGTAGTGCTGTTACAGCAGTTGGTGACAACAATCCATATGCATTGGCAGTTATATTAGGACTCGTTATACCAGTAACGGGAATGACACCATTAAGTTCAATGGTACTGACAAGTTTACTTGGACTTACAGGTGTTCCAATGGCAATAGGTGCCTTAACGTGTACGGGTAGTTCATTCGTAAATTTTGTCTTATTCCGTAAGTTACACATAGGAGGACCTTCCAAAGCATTTGCTGTTGGAATTGAACCATTAACTCAAATTGATTTAATTGCGCGTTATCCATTACAACTTTATGGTACAAACGCTATTGTAGGTGTAGTAAATGCGTGTATCGTCACTTTCAGTGGTTTAGTGATAGGCGTCAAAGGTATGGCAACACCTATAGCAGGTGCCATTGTGTTGTTCGGATTTAACGATGCAGTAAGATCAGTTATTACAATAATTATCGTCATAATTGTTAGTATTTTATTAGCATATATGATTGGTACAATGATAAATAAATTTAACTTGATGAATATCAACGTTAAGACACCAAGTAAAAAGAATCACGTTAAAGGGAGTGTTTAATTTTGGCTAAAAGCTATGATTACCAAAGTGCGTTTGATATTATCGGTCCTGTTATGATGGGACCTTCAAGTTCACATACAGCAGGTGCCGTTAAGATAGGTAATGCTGCACGTGAAATATTAGGTGATATACCAAAAAAATTAGAAATACATTATTATGAGTCATTTGCTAAAACACATCAAGGACATGGTACAGATGTGGCAATTGTAGGGGGTGCTATGGGTTATTCAACATTTGATAACCGAATTAAATCAGCACTAGACATTGCGGCAGATGAGCATATCGCAATAGATATTATTGAAGAAGATGGAGACAGTATTGGTCAACATCCAAACTGTGCTTATCTAAAGTCAACGCGTGAAGATGGACGATATATTGAAGTCATTGGTATTTCTATTGGTGGCGGTACAATCAAAATTAAAGGCATCCATATCAATGGTTTAAGTGTCGATTTAAATCATGGGTTACCTATTTTAGTGTTTGATGGTGCCATCACTAAATCACAAACAAATCACTTAATTAATCATATTAATGATCTTAAAATTGATTATAGAGAAGAATTAGTTAAAACAAATGAAGATAACAGTTTAGTTGTATTACCTTTAAATAAAGCAATCTCAGAATCAACATTAGATCAATTACAAGATAAATACAGTAACTTAACCGTTTCCTATATAAATTAAAGGGGGAAAAAAGATGTTTGATTCAATCAGAGAAACAATAGATTACTCTGTAGAGCATAACATTTCATTTGCGGATATGATGATCCAAGAAGAGATGGATTTGAGTGGTAGATCGCGTGAAGAAGTACGTGAGCAAATGCAACAAAACTTAGAAGTTATGCGTGATGCTGTTGAAAAAGGGACAACAGGTGATGGTGTTGAAAGTGTTACAGGATATACTGGTCACGATGCAGCTAAATTACGCGACTATAATGAAACGCATCATGCTTTATCTGGTTATGAAATGATAGAGGCAGTAAAAGGTGCTGTAGCGACTAACGAAGTCAATGCAGCTATGGGAATTATATGTGCAACACCAACAGCAGGATCATCAGGAACAATACCTGGTGCATTATTCAAATTAGAAAAAACACACAACTTAACAGAAGATCAAATGATTGATTTCTTATTTACAGCATCATTATTTGGTAGAGTTGTAGCTAATAATGCGAGTGTCGCTGGTGCTACAGGTGGTTGCCAAGCAGAAGTTGGTTCAGCATCAGCTATGGCAGCAGCGGCAGCTGTATCAATTTTTGGAGGTGCTCCAGAAGCATCTGGACATGCAATGGCACTTGCAATCAGTAACTTGTTAGGACTAGTTTGTGACCCTGTAGCAGGCTTAGTTGAAATACCTTGCGTGATGAGAAATGCGATTGGTTCAGGAAATGCATTAATATCAGCTGACTTAGCACTGGCAGGTATTGAAAGTAGAATACCAGTCGATGAAGTGATTGGCGCTATGGATAGAGTTGGTAGAAACTTACCAGCTTCATTACGTGAAACAGGTCTTGGTGGATTAGCCGGTACACCAACAGGTGAAGCGATTAAACGTAAAATTTTTGGTGATGCTGAAGAATTCGTTAAAAATAATTAAGCTATATGATTGATATAGTAGTAAAATACGGGATTGTCACATAACATAAAACAGTGACAATCCCGTATTTTAGATTGACCATCTTTAGGACTGATAAATAAAAAGTGAAGAATGATGTATCAGTCCAATTTGAGAAAGAACCTACCTTTATAGCATCGAATAATGATGTGTATAACTAAAAATTTAGAGCATTATTGTATAAAGACATAAAAATATGTGAAAATAACATATAAAATTAATTATCGATTGCAAATTTACCCTTATAAAATTAAAATAATTTAAAAGGGGCTGATGAAATGCTAAAATTATCTATCATTTTTATAGCATTCATCATTAACACAACGATTACTTATTGGTGCACAACTGAGGGGACATGGGTCAATCTATTATTTAAATCATTATCTTTAAGTATGATTATTGTCTTTATGTACTATTATGTTCGTTTTGTTATTGACAATAAAGAGTAGCAACATCGCTAATATATAAATATCTATCATAACGATTGTTAAAGTATGATAACGTGATGTTATTTGGCTAAATCTAATTGATAAAATGCTAAGTCTAACCAGCGATCAAATTTATAACCAACATGTGATAAAGTACCTGCATAGTCAAAGTTGAACTTATGATGCAAGTTAATGCTTGCTTCATTTGATGCATCAATACCCGCAATCATCATGCGATAACCTGCATTGGTAGCATATTGAATCAAGTGTTGTAATAGTTTGGAAGCAATACCTTGACCTTTAGCTGTGGGATCAACATAAATAGAATGTTCAACTGTATATTGATATGCTGGCCAATTTCTAAAAGGACCATAAGTTGCAAATCCGACAACTTGATTATTGTGTAGGTAAACGAATACAGGCTCTTTAGCCTGTGTTTTATTGTTAAACCAGGTTTGACGTTCCTCAAGTGTTTGTGCGTCATAAGTGTAAACAGCTGTTGTATTAATAATAGCGTCATTATATATAGTTAATATGTATGGTAAGTCATCTTTATTGGCTTGGCGAATCATGGTGATACCTCCTGTTATTAATGTAATTAAACTAGTTATACTACTAAATAATTAAATGTGCAATGCAAGGTGAAAAAGATGGTTAGATTGTGTGTAATAAAATATGTAATAGGAAGATTAATATTATGATAAATTGCATATTTAGTGCTATACTGATTAAAAAATATAAATTCACAGCGACAGATATAAAAGGAGTATCCATACAATGAAAAAATGGACAAATCGCTTAATTACAATTGTTGGCGTTGTTCTTATCTTGATAGCAGTATATTTATTTGCTAAGCCACATATTGATAATTACTTACATGATAAAGATAATGACAAGAAAATCGAGAACTATGATAAAAAGGTGTCACAAGAACAAAATAAAAAAGAGCAACCACAGATTCCAAAAGATAAATCACAAATTGCAGGTTATATTGAAGTACCTGATGCAGAAATTAAAGAACCAGTTTATCCTGGACCAGCAACACCTGAACAATTAAATCGTGGGGTAAGCTTTGCAGAGGGAGACGAGTCACTTAGTGATCAAAATATTTCCATTGCAGGACATACATTCCTTGATCGTCCACACTATCAATTTACCAATTTAAAAGCAGCTAAAAAAGGTAGTAAAGTTTACTTTAAAGTTGGCAATGAAACGCGTAAATATAAAATGACAAGTATTAGAGATGTTGATCCAACAGATGTTAAAGTATTGGATGAACATAAAGGTGAGAAAAATCAACTAACATTAATTACATGTGATAATTACAATGAGAAAACGGGTGTTTGGGAAACACGTAAAATATTTGTCGCTAAAGAAATAAAATAAATAGCAACGTGATAACAGTAAACAGAACACTATGACATGACGCTAGTTTATTGCGAAGAAATTTAACAATGAAGCCACTTAAGTTTGGATTATTAAATCTCAACTTAGGTGGCTTTGTTAGTGTAAATACTTAAGTAATGATAAAAATGTAAGGATTATATTTTGATTTTAGGTTAATATGATTTGTATCATTTATTTGTTTTTTGACAAACGTTTAAATGTTAGTACTGAACCAATAGCCATTAATGTTGAAGCTAATACTGCGATTAATGAATTACTACTTGAAGTGTCACCTGTTTCAGGTAAAGCCTTCATTACTTTAGTATCATCTGTTTGTTGGATGTTACTTTGAGCTTCTGCTTTATGAACAGTTGATGATGATGGCGTATTATTTTGAACTTGTTGCTTGTTTGTTTGTTGATTCATGGTTTGTTGATCGTCAGTCTCCCCAAAATTAGCATTTGGATCATCTTTAAATTGCTCTTTCGATTCATCTAAAGAGCGAACTTCAACGTTTAATCCTTGTTCTTTAGCAGATTTTAGCGCATGATCGTAATATTCTTGGTAAGAATTGTCATAGCTGTTCACTGCACCTACGCCTCCACCTTCTGAACTTTGACCTGATAAACGTCCTTGTAGTAGTTTATCATGTTGATATTGCCATTCTTGCTGATTGGCAATTTTAATTGTGTCAATGGTATCAGCTTTAGCTTGATGTCCTGCTTCTATACCTGTAAATAATAAAGCACCTGCTAGTGTTGTTGTTGTCAATAAACTTATCTTTTTCATAATTATAAAACCTCCAAACTTTTGATACATCAAATATAAATAAGATTTTATTATGTTACAATACGACTTTTGAAAAAAGACAATATACGTCTACCAATTTTTATTTTTTAATAAAAATATTTGATTTTATTTAAATATATTAATGTTTAAGTTTTTCGTTATATTTGTGTTTGAGTGAAGAAGGGACATTTGGAATGCACGAAGATGACATAATGATGACTTCAAATATATACTTTCTACTTTAATAGTATTAAAAAAGGCACCCTAAGTTAGGATGCCCTGTCACTATCTATACAATTTTAATTATATTCAACATAGTCTACAAATTTATTATGGGTATATTTACCACTATCAATAGATTCTTTGGTAATCGTTGTGTTTTTATCCACACGTACACCAATAAAGTTTGTATCACGTTCCATATCATTATCCATGGAGTGTTGTTGTCCTTTAATCACTTGATCTTTTTTTGTTGTCATCAATGTATCATTCATCGAACCACGATACATTGTTGATATCATTGGACGATCCACTTCTTGGTTTTTTAAAGTACGTTCAAATAAATCATGCGCTTGCATATCAGCAATACCTTTAAAGTAATAGACTTTCTCACCGTTTTCTTTAGATAACTTTGGTTCACCAACGAGACGTTCCATTTTTGGTTCTAATTCTTGTCTTGTTTTACCATAATAATCTCTATAACGACCATCTACCGATTCAAAATCATCGTATCCACGTAAATCATATGACACACTTTGTTCGTCATCTGTAAGCAATGTGACTTTTGCTTGTGTATAATACGCTGGTGGATAACCTGCATCTTTATTCGCTTGTTCTCCGAATTTTTCTAATTCTTTAATTGACATATTACCAGCATCAGATAATAACAATTCTTTATCACTTTTATCTATATTATATACTTTCGCTTTACCGTCATGAACGATAGAAATACGTTCCACATATTGCTGATGATCGTCATTTGCTTTTTCTCCTTGAAAAATGACATGCTTCTCTTTACCAAAGATAATATCTGTTAACGTTTCTTCTTTGTTAGGTTTAGCAAGAGGTGAGCCTGACCCACATCCTGCTAATATTACTGTACAACCAAATAATATAAATAATAATTTTTTCATATGAAACTCTCCTTTGATATTTATAGTTAAAGTTGTTGATTAAAATAAATCATAAGTAAACGAATGATGTCTGTTGAAAGCTGTGCTAACAGCCAATCTGGTGATATTAATCTTAAATCTCGACGATAATCAAAACATAAATTAACTGCTGTTGGAGCAGACAATGTCATTTCAACTGTTACTTTGTTGTGATTGGATTCAATAATTTGGCTTGGATAAATTTGATTTAACTGTTGATGAAGGTCTTTAGTCATTTCAAAACAAACATGAATTAAAGTGCGACTATTATCTTCAGTTGGATGTTTTACTAAGGAATAGGATTTATGATTTTGATTAAAGATAATTGATTGATTTAGTCCGAAATCGATATCATGAATATAGTCTCTAATCGTTTCTATATCTCTTAAAATAGTTCGTTGATGAACATTGAAAGTATGTGCTAAATCGGTAGTACGGACTTTTTCTTCGTTAATTAAAAGGTCATAAATATATAAAGCACGATAAGCTGAATTCATAGTGATGACTCCTTTTTGATGATTAATACATTATAAAAAAGCCCCCCGACATTAAATGTCAGGGGGTAGTTTAAGTAAACGTATTGAATCTAGATTTAGTTAGGCTTAGTGCTAAAAAGTGAAAGACGTAATGATATTTGGGTCTTGTTGTGCATGTCCATCATTTACCGTAGCCTCTGTAATAGCATTGGAAGACAAACCATTCAATGAGTTCATTAGGATGACGTGCAATCATATTAAGTTCTCGTTGTGAAGTGACTGCAGTTTTTAAGTAGTAATACATCACATTGAAAATAGCTTGAAGTTGTTGATGCTCTTCAAACGAACAATCATGTTGTTGAAGTTGTTCATAGCGATGAACAATTGATTGTGGTGTTTCATTAAATTGTTTGAGTTGCTGTTCAATCATTGCAAAATACATTAATTCAACCTCCTTTCATTTTAGTCACATTTAACCTAAGAACGTGCAACGCGCGTTCTTTATGGTTTTGAATTGGAAATCACCAAAATAATAAAAAGGGGGATGTTTAATGTGTTGTTTTAGTGAAAAGTTCAATGATGAATGATGCACTGCATTTGGTCGTCAATATGTGACGAATAGGAGCATATTGACGCGTGCGGCTCATATTAAAAAGGCAGTTTACACTTATGATGAGAAACATTTTTATCGATTGACTACGTTTAAGTCGACTTATTAAAAGTCGGCTTAAACGTAAGTAAGAAAGCTGAAGATATAAATATAGAGCGGAACGATAGATTGAAAAGCTAAAAGGATATCATTTTTAACTCATGAAAGTAATTTCATAATATGAATATAGTTTCAGTATGGTTTAAGTAACTTCATCAACGAATATCTTACCGATATAATATAAACAAAGGACTAACATGAGGAGGCATTGTCATGATTAAGGCAATTGCAGTAGATATGGATGGCACATTTTTAGATTCGACTAAACAATACGATCAGAAACGTTTCGACAAGATTTACCATGAACTTCAAGAAAGAGATATATTATTTATTGCAGCAAGTGGTAATCAATATGCTAAATTAAAATCAATTTTTGGTGACCGTGATATGTATTTTATTTCTGAGAATGGGGCTGTCATTTATAAAGGAAATGAGATATATGACTATAAAAGCTTTGATAGAGATATATTTCAGCAAGTAGTCGATTATTTAAATGTTGAGCAAGGCATCGACAATTTAGTCATTTGTGGAGTGAAAAGTGCCTATATATTAAAAAATACATCGAAGGCATTTAAAGAAGATACACAATTTTATTATCATCAATTAGAGGAAATTGAATCATTACAAGCGTTACCTGAAGATGATTACGTCAAAATAGCATTTAATATTAATCGTCAAACACACCCAAACGTTGATGACGAGGTTAGTCAACAATTTAAAGGTGACATCAAGTTAGTGTCAAGTGGTCATGACAGTGTGGATATTATTATGCCAAATATGACGAAAGGTCAAGCATTAAAGAGATTGCTAGATAATTGGCATATGTCTGCAACTAATTTAATGGCTTTTGGTGATGCGAATAACGATAAAGACATGTTAGAATTTGCTGAACATAGTTACGTAATGGAAAATAGTCAGGATGCAACATTATTTGATATTGCAGCACATGTTGCGCCTAGTAATGATGAGCAAGGCGTCTTAACAGTGATTGAACAGCAAGTACTTCATCAATAATAATAAACACCCAAAAGATAGTATAACTGAATGAGACTTAGAGGTTGAATATTGCAATTCAACGTACTAACTTTCGCTTTAGTATGTACTAAACTTTTGGGTGTCTGTTTATTTGTATTAATGTCACTGTATTAAAGAAATATGGTTATTTGTTCATTGCTAAATATAATTTATAAAATAGTGGACGAATAGGCTTAATAAAATCTCCAATGTATTCTTCGACATGGGCGTTAAATCCTTTTTTAAATTGTTGTACGCCCAAGTCTTCAGCGCTGTCACTAAAATCACCAGTCACACCGTAGAAATTATAACGAGGGATGTCATGATCTTTAGCAAATTGAATCATATCCCATTGTAAAGCATAGGCTCCCATAAATTGGTTGAATTTAGGATTGGAACCACTTGATAAGTAATAGACTTCATCTTTATTGAAGATATATAAAGCAGCTGCTAAATCTAAAATATGTCCTTCAGTTGTCATTAATTGTTGTGTTTGCGTTATTTTTTTATTTTGGCTTGTCAGTTGGTCATTCAATTGATTGACTTGTGTTTTAGTTTTTTTAGAATTTGGGTTTTCTAATAATTTATCACTTAAAATTTGTAGTTGTGATATTAAAGTTTCATATTTATCATTCAATTGCTTTAAATGTTTGTTTAAATCGATGTATGCTAATTTAATCATTGAATTGTCTGGATACATACGTTGTGCTTCAATAAAAAATTGATTAGGATTTTCACGATATTTAAAATTATGACGTTCTTCGGCCATTTTAAATAATTTGTAAAAACGCTCAGTTTCTGAAATATCAAGTACAGTTGTTTGAACGCCCATTTCTATGGTCTTTTTAATATTACGGCGTGTTTGATAACTCATATCTTCTAAGATTGTTTCTTTACTTTTACCTTTTATATCAAGTACGGACAGCCAGCGTATTTGACTCTTTTGATGATACCCTATTGGATAACCTTGGTGTTGGTAGCCAATCTTACTTAATTGATTGATAAGGTTAGTATTATCAAAGTTTTCAATGATGTGACCATCAGCATCTCTAATACTTTCTAAAATATAAGGATCGACAGAGACAAAAAGTGTACGCTGTTTCTTCAAATATTTAGTTAATCCTTTGAAAAAGCAATCAACAAGTGGTGCATTATTAAAATCTAATACAGGTCCTTTATGAGAATAAAAATATTTGAAAAACTTTAAAGCACGTGCTTCTGATAATAAGCAAGCAGCCAGTACGTCGTTATTGTCTTTGACTCCTACAAGATGGACATCATTATTATGTTGTTTTCTATAACGATATTGTTCAATAGATTGTGTGAAATGAGCTGGGTGATGATTAATAAAGTTGTCGTATTCCTGCTCAGTTAATTTTGTAAAATACATGTGTGAACCCCTTTGTTTGATAATATAAGTATCGCGCTACATTCTTAAATTTATACATAAATAGTAACACAATATAATAGTTATAGTATATGAATTATTTGTGTTTATTTTGTGTAATATATAATTAAGTGGTCAGTAAACAAAATTTGAAAAAAATGGATTTATTAATATTTTATACTTTACAATTATTTTGAAACTGTGTATAATGAGAAACAGTTGAATTGTGGAGGGATACCCAAGTCTGGCTTAAGGGGATCAACTTCGGTTGATTAGGAGCTTTATTGCTCGCGTTGGTTCAAATCCTTCTCCCTCCGTTAGTTATAGATAGTTGCGTATGATAATCATGCGTAGCTGTCTTTTTTTATGTTTATTTTTAAAATGTCGGTTCTCTATTTCCTACGATTAGTCAAGTACTTATAAATAAAATAAGCATTACTAAATTAAACCGTTCAATTTAATTTTTTTGAATAAGGTGTTAAACTATATTTGATTGTACGTTTGGCTAATGTGGGGACATTTGATAATCGTACAATTTCTGATTCATTACTAAATAATGAATCGTTTTTAACAATCGATTTATACAAGCGATGACGGCAGTCTTATGAGATTTCTCATTAGGCTGCTTTCTTAGTTTGTAATAATAATCGACGACATGATTATCATAATGATGTTGTCCCTTTAAAATATTCATAA
>NZ_PPQR01000068.1 GCF_002902085.1 Staphylococcus simiae | reverse complement strand
TGTTTTTGTCGTTATTAACATCTTACAATAAAGTGCCAATCATGGGCATTTTTTTATGAAATTTTATAGGTGTTGCACTTAATATTACAATCCGTCAATTACAATCTACGGAAAGATTTTACAAAGCCAGAAACAATTAATTTTGAGATTTGATCTGCAAATAATAAACCTAGGGCGATCGAACCAGCAATCAATGTAACTTCTAACATTGTATTAATCGCAGTTCCGAAATGTAATAGTACTAAATTTTTAGTAGCATCATAAGCTAATCCACCGGGTACTAAAGGGATAATTCCCGTAACCATGAAGATAATAACCGGTTCTTTTTGTTTACGTGCCATAAAATGACTAAGTAAGCCTAAAGCTAAACTACCAAAGAAACTAGAATATATTGTATGGACATTAAATGCATCATAAAATAATGTGTAAACCATCCAACCGCATGTGCCAACAAGGCCACAAGATAAATACAACTTTCTAGGGGCATCAAAAATAACACAAAAAAACATGGATGCTAAAAAACTAAAAATAAAATTTAAAATCCAAAACATTATATGTTTACTCCTTAAACGAGAATTAAAATAGTTCCAACACCAGCACCAATACCAAAGGATGTTACTAAAGCTTCGAGAGATTTAGTAGTAAACATGAGCATGTGACCACCAAATAAATCTTGTATGGCGTTCGTAATTAAGACACCTGGCACGATAGGCATAACAGCAGCAATGATAATTGTTGCTAAATTTCCGCCAGGTACAAATGAATGCCCAATGATTGCTATAATACCAATAACTAATGAACCAATAAATTCAGGTATAAATTGTGCATGTAATCTCCGGTCTAATACTTCTACAACGAGATAACCTATACTTCCAGCGATTATTGCAGTTAGAACATCAACTAATCTTCCACCTTGTAAATATAAAAAACTCATTGCTATCATTGCTGCTGCAAAACCTTTAAAAGGTAAACTATTATCTCTTTCGGCAATATAAATAGCTTCTAATTTATTTTTAGCTTCATCTAAAGATATTTCATGTTTAGCAATTTGACGTGAAATATCATTAGCTTGAGAAATTTTAATTAAATTAGTGTCACGTGATTTAATCCGAAAGATACGAGGAAAAGATTCACTATGTAATGAAAATTGAATCACTGTATTGGTAACAAAACTATTACTATCATTGTAACCTAATGTGCTTGCAATTCTAGTCATTGTATCTTCAACTCTTGTACCTTCAGCACCAGATTCTAATAAAATTCGAGCAGTAAGCATGACAATATCTTTAATTAATATCTCTTCTGTATTTTCAGTTGCTATTTTTTCCATGTCATCACCATTATTTTTAGAATTATATTTATTATAGTGGAAATAATTAGAAATAACCATCATGCCGTACAAAAAGTAGACATATTTATGTTAGTTGACAAAATAAATATAAAAGCTATAAACCCAATCGGAATTAATTATAGTTATTTGTTACTTTGAGTATAAAAAGAAAAATTTTTTAGAAAAATATTAATATAATTATGTTTCAAGTATTTCAAATAGGTTAAAATAGTATTAGTTAACCATTACAAATTATATAGAGTAGCGACTGTATAGTTTTTTATTGAGGTTAACGTTTATACGTAGTGTAGTAGTTAAAGTTCTCCCAAGGATACTACTCGGAGTACACTTTGCTAATGGCAGAGTGTACTTTTTGCGTCCAGCCTCACTATTTAAATGTTAATGTGCATCAAAATTGTTCAAAACACCTCAACTACGGGTAAATTTAATTACAGTTTGTTCTTAATTCTAAGGTGTTTTTTATAGTATACATAGCTAAAGTAAGATACTTTGATTAAATATAAAGTAATGAATTATTTTATTGAAATACATGACAACTATATATTGTCATGCAATGAAATAAGCCAGTAAGTGAAGTTGAAAGACTTCCTTACTGGCTATTTTGCTATATTAAGATATGATGTTTAAGAGTTAATTGTAAAGAATTGGTCGAAATCATCTAAATTTAAGATATGACCAATAAAGAAACTACCAAACTCTCCGTAACGAGCAGTTGTTTCATCAAAACGCATTTCGTATACAATTTTTTTGAATTGTAATACATCATCAGAAAATAGTGTTACGCCCCATTCGTAATCATCAAAACCAACTGAACCAGTAATAAATTGTTTGATTTTACCTGCATATTTACGACCTATCATACCATGGTCATACATTAATTTTTTACGTTCTTCCATAGATAACATATACCAGTTATAAGTTTCATTACGACGTTTGTTCATAGGGTAGAAACAAATATAATCAGCATGTGGTAATTCTGGATATAATCTTGGTTTGATATGAGGATTTTCGTATGGATTTTCGTCAGATTTACCAGCTAAATAATTACTTAACTCAATTACTGAAACATATGAATATGTTGGAATCAAATAGTCAGAAATACGTAACTTATTTAAATTATTTTCAATGAAATTTAGTTCTTTCATTTCAGGACGAAGGAACCAAAGTAGTAGGTCAGCTTTTTGACCAGTAATATTATAAATCGCTTGATCTCCTTCTTTAGCAGATCTTGCAGTTGCAGTATCACGTAAAAATGAAGTTAATTCGTCGATAATTTCTTTACGTTCATCTTTTGGTACTAGGCGTAAAGTTGCCCAATCAACAGCATAAAATAAATGTAAACTATACCAACCATCTAATGTTTCTGCTGCTTCACTCATGTCTATCGCTCCCTTTCAATATCATCAATTCAAATTAAATTCTATCATAAAGTAAGGGTATACTGATAAATAAATGATTACAAATTAGTGACGTGGCATTATGAAAAAAAATGACGTATAATTGGTACGTGAATTATTATTAACACGAACATTCAAGGAGGATATTATGGCTGATTTATTAAATGTTTTACAAGACAAACTTTCTGGTAAGAACGTTAAAATTGTACTACCTGAAGGAGAGGATGAACGCGTTTTAACTGCGGCAACTCAATTACAACAAACTGATTATGTAACACCAATCGTTTTAGGTGATGAACAAAAGGTCAAAGCATTAGCTGAAGCGAAGCAATTAGATATTTCAAATATTGAATTGATTAATCCTGCAACAAGTGATTTGAAACCTGAATTAGTCAAAGCATTTGTTGAACGTCGTAAAGGTAAAGCAACAGAAGAACAAGCTGAAGAATTATTAAATAATGTAAACTACTTTGGAACAATGCTTGTATATACAGGACAAGCTGAAGGACTAGTAAGTGGTGCGGCACATTCAACTGGAGATACTGTTCGTCCAGCACTACAAATTATTAAAACGAAACCAGGCGTATCTAGAACATCTGGTATCTTCTTTATGATTAAAGACGACCAACAATATATCTTTGGTGATTGTGCCATCAATCCAGAGCTTGATTCACAAGGTTTAGCTGAAATTGCTGTAGAAAGTGCTAAATCAGCATTAAGTTTTGGCATGGACCCTAAAGTAGCAATGCTAAGCTTTTCAACGAAAGGTTCAGCTAAATCAGATGATGTAACTAAAGTCCAAGAAGCAGTTCAATTAGCACAACAACAAGCTGAAGAAGATAAATTAGATGCTATTATTGATGGAGAATTCCAATTTGATGCTGCAATCGTACCAAGTGTAGCTGAGAAAAAAGCGCCAGGTGCTAAATTACAAGGTGATGCCAATGTATTTGTATTCCCAAGTTTAGAAGCGGGTAATATTGGCTACAAAATTGCACAACGATTAGGTGGCTTTGATGCTGTAGGACCAGTGTTACAAGGTTTAAATTCACCAGTTAATGACTTGTCACGTGGTTGCTCTATTGAAGATGTTTATAATTTATCAATTATTACTGCAGCTCAAACTTTACAATAATCATGGACTTAGCGAGTAAATATTTTAATGGCATCGATTGGCGTTACATCGACCATTCTAGTGGTCTTGAACCCATGCAATCATTTGCCTTTGATGATACGTTTAGTGAGAGTGTAGGCAAAAATTTATCACCTAATGTTGTAAGAACTTGGATTCATCAACATACGGTTATTTTGGGAATTCATGACTCAAGATTACCTTTTTTAAAAGATGGTATAGATTATTTAACAAATGAAATTGGCTATAATGCTATTGTTAGAAATTCTGGTGGCTTAGGTGTTGTTTTAGATCAAGGCGTTTTAAATATTTCATTGATATTTAAAGGTCAAACAGAAACAACTATTGATGAAGCATTTACAGTGATGTATTTATTAATAAGTAAAATGTTTGAAGATGACAATGTAAACATTGATACTAAAGAGATTGAACATTCATATTGTCCAGGTAAATTTGATTTGAGTATTGATGGTAAAAAGTTTGCGGGTATTTCACAACGACGAGTTCGTGGAGGTATTGCAGTTCAAATCTATCTTTGTGTGGAAGGTTCTGGTTCTGAACGTGCTAGTATGATGCGAACATTTTACGAACGTGCGTTAAAAGGTGAAATTACCAAATTTCAGTACCCACAAATAGAACCATCTTGTATGGCTTCTTTGGAAACGTTACTAAATAGAAAAATAACCGTTCAAGATGTGATGTTCTCATTACTTTACGCCATTAAAGATTTAGGTGGTCGATTAAATATGGATCCAATAACAGCTGAAGAATGGCAAAGGTTCGATAAATATTTCGATAGAATGATAGAACGTAATAAAAAAATGACAGATAATATGTCGTAACATCATACAAGGTTCGAAACAATAATGTTTCGAGCCTTTTTTATGGTGCGCTCGGCATATAAATGAATTTGATGGTGAAAGCTCCGGGAAATTTAAATTTTTACTGCTATTGATTGATTAGGGTTATAATACTTTGGTTGTATTTCTATATATTCCGTATCCTTTTTGTAGTATTATAGTTAAGGTGGAAAAATATAATTAACATAGATTAGCAACATTAAAATACACTAATTAAATACAACGCTTTGAAATTCAATAAAGTTAGATTTATAATATTCAAGTTAAAGCATTTAAACGACAACTAAATCGTTATACATAAATACTGTCTAAAATAAAAGTCATACAAATATTTAAACGTTTAAAATACAGCATCTAAGAAGGATATGTCTTTTACGATACAATCAAAATTAAAAGTAATAGGATAAATATAAAAGGTGATATGAATATGACAAGAAAAGGATATGGGGAGTCAACTGGTAAAATTATTTTAATTGGGGAACATGCTGTAACATTTGGAGAACCAGCCATCGCAATACCATTTACTGCTGGTAAAATTAAAGTTTTGATTGAAGAATTAGAACAAGGCAATTACTCTTCAATCAAGAGTGACGTTTATGATGGTATGCTATACGATGCTCCAGAACACTTGAAATCATTAGTAAATCGTTTCATTGAAAATAATGATATAAAAGCACCATTAGCAGTAACCATTCAAACGAATTTGCCTCCTTCACGTGGTTTAGGTTCTAGTGCGGCAGTTGCAGTGGCATTTGTACGTGCAAGCTATGACTTCTTAGGACAAACATTAACGAAAGAGGAACTAATTGACAAAGCTAATTGGGCAGAACAAATTGCACATGGTAAACCAAGTGGAATTGATACACAAACCATTGTTTCTGGTAAACCAGTTTGGTTCCAAAAAGGATATGCCGAAACTTTAACATCTTTAAAATTAAATGGCTATATGGTAGTGATAGATACTGGTGTTAAAGGGTCAACAAGACAAGCTGTAGAAGATGTACATAAATTATGTGAAGATGATTATTATATGTCTTATGTTACTCACATTGGTAAGTTAGTACTGGAAGCTAGTGATGCAATTGAACAACAGAACTTTGATGACTTGGCTCATATTTTTAATGCTTGTCATTCAGATTTGAGAGAGTTAACAGTTAGTCATGATAAAATTGAACAGTTATTAAATATTGGTATGGCAAATGGTGCTATTGCTGGAAAAATTACCGGTGCAGGTAGAGGTGGTAGTATGTTATTACTAGCCAATGACTTAGCAGATGCTAAAAATATTGTTAAAGCTGTCGAAAAAGCTGGTGCAGCTCATACTTGGATTGAATATTTAGGAGGTTAGTAAGTTGATTAAAAGTGGCAAAGCAAGAGCACATACTAATATTGCTTTAATTAAATACTGGGGGAAAAAGGACGAAGAACTCATCATCCCTATGAACAATAGTATTTCTGTAACATTAGATAAATTTTATACGGAAACAAAAGTCACTTTTGATCAACAGTTATCTGAGGATCAATTTATTTTAAACGGTAATAAAATGACTGGCAAAGAATTAACCAAGATTAGTGAGTATATGGATATCGTCAGACAACGTGCTAATACTACTGAATATGCAATGATTGAAAGTGATAATTTTGTACCAACTGCAGCAGGTCTTGCTTCATCAGCAAGTGCGTATGCAGCACTTGCTGCTGCTTGTAACCAAGCATTGAACTTGAATTTATCCGACAAAGATTTATCAAGACTAGCTCGTATTGGATCTGGATCTGCATCACGTAGTATTTTTGGTGGATTTGCAGAATGGGAAAAAGGGTATAATGATGAGACATCTTACGCACATGCTATTGATGCCAATCATTTTGAAGATGACTTAGCTATGATTTTTGTAGTCATTAACAATCAATCTAAAAAGGTTCCGAGTCGTTATGGTATGTCGTTAACACGTAATACGTCACGTTTTTATCATTATTGGCTAGATCATATTGAAGAAGATTTAAATGATGCAAGACAAGCTATTGCAGATAATGATTTTAAACGTTTAGGAGAAGTCGTTGAAGAAAATGGTTTACGTATGCATGCGACTAATTTAGGTGCTACACCACCTTTTACTTATTTAGTTCAAGAAAGTTATGATGTTATGGCTTTAGTTCATGATTGTCGCCAAGCAGGCTATCCATGTTATTTTACAATGGATGCTGGACCAAATGTCAAAATACTTGTTGAACAGAAAAATAAACAAGTCATCATAGATAAATTATTAACTTATTTTGAAGAAAACCAAATCATTGATAGTGATATAACACCTACAGGCGTTGAAATAATTGAGTAAGGAAGAGATAAGATGATTCAGGTCAAAGCACCCGGAAAACTATATATCGCTGGTGAATATGCGGTAACTGAGCCAGGATACAAATCAGTACTAATTGCATTAGACCGTTTTGTAACAGCTACGATAGAGCAATCTGAACAATATAAAGGCACGATTCATTCAAAGGCATTACATCATAATCCAGTCACATTTAGTCGCGATGAAGATAGTATTGTTATTTCAGATCCTCATGCAGCTAAACAATTAAATTATGTGGTAACAGCAATTGAAGTATTTGAACAATATGCTAAAAGTTGTCATGTAGAAACGAAACACTTTCATTTAACTATTGATAGTAATCTAGATGATTCAAACGGTCATAAATATGGACTAGGCTCAAGTGCAGCAGTACTAGTGTCTGTTATTAAAGTATTAAATGAATTTTATGATATGAAATTATCAAATTTATATATATACAAACTAGCAGTGATAGCCAATATGAAATTACAAAGTTTAAGTTCATGTGGAGATATTGCAGTAAGTGTATATAGTGGTTGGCTTGCATACAGTACCTTTGATCACGAATGGGTTAAACATCAAATTGAAGATACTACTGTAGACGAAGTGTTACAAAAAAACTGGCCTGGTTTACACATTGAACCATTGCAAGCACCAGAGAATATGGAAGTATTGATCGGGTGGACAGGATCGCCAGCATCTTCTCCACATTTAGTAAGCGAAGTAAAACGTTTAAAGTCAGATCCATCATTTTATGGTGATTTCTTAGAACAATCTCACAACTGTGTTGAACAATTAATCCATGCTTTTAAAACTAATAATATTAAAGGCGTACAAAAGATGGTGCGCCAAAACAGACAAATCATTCAAAAAATGGATAGACAAGCTACTGTGGATATCGAAACAGAAAAATTAAAATATCTATGTGATATTGCCGAAAAATATCACGGTGCTTCAAAAACGTCAGGTGCTGGTGGTGGTGATTGTGGTATTACGATAATAGACAGAAATGTAAATAAAAATAAAATATATGATGAATGGACAAAGCATGGTATTAAACCATTAAAGTTCAATATTTATCATGGACAATAAATAATAACATTGCGAACAATGATTTAACTCTCATACTAGAGAGCGTCATTGTTCATTTTTTAATTTCAAAATATGTTATAGTTTTAAAATTTTATAAATATTATTAAGTTGTTAGTATAACTTTTCAAATAGAAGCATAGCTTGAAAAAATTAATAAAAAGAGTAAAATAGTTAGAGTTGAAATGAAATTTAAAATATTATACATAGATCATTATAATAGAAAGGTGGGTTGCAATATGAAAAATACATTCCTAATTTGCGATGAATGTCAGGCAGTTAATATCAAATCGTTACAAAAAAAATTAGAGAAGTTAGACCCTGATGCAGAAATTATCATCGGGTGTCAATCTTATTGTGGACCAGGTCGTCGTAAAACATTTACCTTTGTGAACAATCGCCCACTTGCTGCACATACAGAAGAAGAGTTGATGGAAAAAGTAACACAGCAATTGAAGAAACCTCGTGATCCAGAGGAAGAAGAACGTTTAAGACAACGTCATGAAGAGCGTAAACGTCGTAAAGAAGAACAAGATCGTAAGCTTAAAGAAAAATTAGAGAAGCGTAAAGCTCAAAAACAATAATTATATAAAGATAATATTAATGCTGTATTCTTAGACTTAATAACTTTATTAAATCTAAGGATACAGCTTTTTTGTTATTCATCATTATTTAAATATTAAATAAGTCATTAAAAGATTCGGTCATAGTTGGGTGTGTATAAATATTATCACGTAACACAGTGTATGGTATTTGATAATCAATTGCTAATTTGATGAGATTAATAAGTTCTTCTGATTCTTTACCATAGAGTGTTGCTCCTAAAATGAATTGAGTATCTTTATCTACAATAACTTTAAACATACCTCTAGCATCATCGTTAATTTTATGACGTGGAATAGTATTAACTAGGATATGATGTTCAATGATATTGTAATGTTGTGCTTCTGCTTGTGAAGCTGTTAATCCAACTCTTGAAAATGGAGGGTCTATAAATACTGTATATGGAATTGCCCCTCTATTATTTGTGTTACGGCGTTGATCACCATATAAAACAGATTTAATAATGCGATAATCATCTAAAGATATATAAGTAAATTGTAAGCCACCTTTTACATCTCCAGCAGCATAAATATGTTTAACAGATGTTTGTAAGTGCTCATTTACAATAATTTCTCCACGTTCACCAATAGCAATATTAGTATTGTTCAAACCTAGTTCGTCAGTATTTGGTCGACGTCCTGTTGCTAATAACACTGCATCGGCTTTAAATTCACCCTGAGATGTAGTGACAACTGTTGTATCATCATCTGAAGAAAATGATTGAGTGTCTACATTTGTATGGATTGTAATATTATTGTTAGCTAAATCTTTTAGTACATGTTGAACAACATCTTGTTCTTCTCTTGGCATAATTGTTGGTCCATGTTCAAGTACTGTAACTTTACTACCAAGATTAGCAAACATTGAGGCGAATTCTAAAGCGATATAACCACCGCCAACAATGACTAAATGTTTAGGTAAAAAGTCTATGTTTAATAACCCAGTTGAATCATATATATGCTGTGCTGTATCAATGCCTTTAATAGGTGGAATGACAGCTTTAGCACCAGTATTTATAACAATATGCTGTGCAGTAATCGTTTGTGTGACTTGTCCATCTTGGTTGATAAGCTCTATTATATCGTTTGATTTGAATTGTGCTTTAAAATCTAATACGTCAATATTATTATCATCAGCTAGCATATGATAATTTTTAGAGTTTAACGCTTTGACTACATCATTTTTTCTATTAAAGCTTGATGTGAAAGATTTACCAACAATACCATCATGAACTAACGTTTTTGAGGGTATACATCCAATATTAATACATGTTCCTCCGTACATCGTTTGAGATTGTTCAACCACTGCTACTTGGTGGCCAATTGATGCCGCATATTTTGCTAATGTCTTACCTGCTTTTCCAAAGCCAATAACTATTAAATCATAGTGTTTCATAATTTAATTCTCTCCTTGTATATCAGCTATAACATCTTGAATTGTTTTTTGATTATAAAATGACAAAATAAGCTGATGTTCTTGATGTTGATAAGTTGACATAGTAGTTGCAATATTTCGAGCGATTATACAATGGCTACCTTCATTACCAGTAAAGAGCCTTTGATTAGTTGGTTTATTCAAGACAAAATGTTGGTATAGTTTGCCTAGAGAAATATCTTTAGAATGAGACGTAGCTTGATAGCCGCCATCTTTACCTCTGATTGTCTCTATCATAGCTAAATCAACAAGTTGTGAAGAAACGCGTCGTAACTGTACGGGATTTAAACATGTTAAAGTAGCTAAGTCGTTACTAGAGTATCGTTCGCTTTGGTGCTTCGTTAAGAATGCCAATATATGTACGGCGATATTAAATTCTAAATTCACAACAGCATCACTCCTTAATTGTAACTCTATTAGTTACAATTAAATCGTATTACTAACTAAATGTCAATTTAAAAATTTGGATGATATAACATTTGATGGTAGGGTAAAGGTAATAAATATATATAGGAGATGATGATCATGTCAACACAAGTGAAATTAGGCAAATCTGATGTATCAGTATTTCCAATTGCTTTAGGTACTAATGCTGTTGGAGGACATAACTTATACCCAAATTTAGATGAAGAACAAGGTAAAGAAGTAGTTCGTGAAGCACTTAATCATGGTATTAACTTATTAGACACAGCATATATTTATGGCCCTGAACGTTCTGAAGAACTTGTTGGCCAAGTTGTTAAAGAATATGATAGGGCACAAGTAAAAATTGCAACTAAAGGGTCACACCAAATTGACAGTAACAATGAAGTTCATCAAAACAATACGCCTGAGTATTTAAGACAACAAGTTCATAATAGTTTAGAACGTTTGCAAACAGATTATATTGATTTATATTATATTCATTTTCCAGATGATGACACACCAAAGGATCAAGCAGTAAATGCATTACAACAGTTAAAAGAACAAGGTAAAATAAAAGCTATTGGTGTTTCTAATTTTTCGCTAGATCAATTAAAAGAAGCAAATAAAAATGGTTATGTGGATGTAGTTCAACTAGAATATAATTTATTACACAGAGAAAATGAAGACGTACTTGATTATTGCGTGGAAAATCAAATCACATTTATCCCTTATTTTCCGTTAGCATCCGGAATATTAGCAGGCAAATATGATGAAAACACTAAATTTGATGATCATCGTGCAACACGTCGTGATTTCAAACCAGGTGTATTTGAAGATAATGTTCGTCGTGTTAAAGAACTTGAAAAGGTGGCACAAGCACATAATACAACGGTAGCTAATATTGTTTTAGCATTTTATCTGACGCGTCCCGCAATAGATGTTATTATTCCTGGTGCGAAACGCGCCTCCCAAGTTATAGAAAATATTGAAGCAGCAAATATAGAATTAACGGAAGAAGAAATTCACTATATTGATCATTTATTTCCAGTAAAATAAGGGGGAATGATTTGAATGAAAGTATTAATCGTATATGCTCACCCAGAACCACAATCGTTTAATGCAGCACTTAAAAATACTGCCATTGACACCTTAGAAAAACAAGGTCATGAAGTACAAGTTTCAGATTTGTATGATATGCAATTTGATCCAGTTGCCAGTCGCAAAGATTTTAATGGTAAGAACGATACAACTTTCTTTAAGTATGCTAAGGAGCAACAATTTAATTATGAACAAGATACGTTGAATCCGGTAATTAAAGCTGAATTTGATAAATTATTGTGGGCTGATTTTGTTATTTTACAGTTTCCATTATGGTGGTTTAGCGTTCCAGCAATATTAAAAGGATGGTTCGATAAAGTACTATTATTTGGTGGAATTTATGGCGGACAGTATGGTAGATACGATACGGCACGCCTTGCAGGTAAAATTGGTATGATATCAACTACTACAGGTTCACCTGAAGGTAGTTATGCACCTAATGGTTTTTCAGGTGATATTCATGAACAAATATTATTCCATATTAACCATGGTGTCCTTTATTTTTCAGGTATCACACCATTAGAACCGTTTATTGCATATCAAGTTAGTCATGATGAACAAGAGAGACAGCAATATTTAAAAGTATTTCAACAAAAATTAGAAAACATAGATAATATTAAAAGAATTAATTATCCTAAACTTGCGCAATTTGACGATAATGGACAGCTAAAGTAAGTAATCAGTCGTTGGTTTGGTGAACTTTATTAAGATATCGTTGCCCATTTAGAAATTACAATAACTTAGTAAAGATGTTGGACAAATTTATTTCAAAAAGTCTATGACACGCAGAACTTATTTTAAAGAAAAGACGGTTTCTATTAAAAAAATATAGAAATCGTCTTTCGATATTTTAGTTATTTATATCAATTGAATTTACAAAAGTTAAATAAATGAATATAAAAAATGAATAGTTATAAAAATGTTTGAAAACGCTATCAAAAAGTGTAAAATCAAACTACAAGAGATTTTTAAAAATGGCAATTAATATATTAGAAGGAGTGTAAAAGTAATTGATTACGGTATTATTTGGTGGAAGTCGACCACAAGGAAATACTGCACAAATAACTAAATATGCTTTAAGAGATCATGAATATAATTGGATTGATGTTACGACATATCAGTTAAACCCTGTAAGAGATTATCGACACGATAAAGAACAAATTAACAGCTATGAAGATGATTATCAATTACTCATTGACCAACTATTAGCGAGCGATACAGTCATTTTTGCATCTCCAGTTTATTGGTATAGTATATCTGCGTCACTCAAAGCGTTTATTGATCGTTGGTCAGAAACGTTGATGGATGATAGATATAAAGACTTTAAACAACAAATGGCAGACAAAGATTTTCGCTTAATTTTAGTTGGGGGAGACTGTCCTAAGATTAAAGCTAAGCCGTGTATTACTCAAATGAAATATACACTGAACTTCCTAGGTGCAACACTTCATGGTTATATCATTGGAACTGCTGAAAGACCAGGTGATATCATGAATGATACTTATGCACTAGAGAGAGCAGATGAATGGAATGAAACAATTAAATCATAACTTATTTTGTTGAAGTTCGAAAAATATCGGACTTCACTTTTTTATTTAGTAATAAAATTATATAGTAAATTAAGTTTATTAAGAAAGATTGCGATTTATGGTATAATGCCGATATTACTAACATGCAATTGAAGGGAGCAACAACATGTATAACGTGAGACAAGCGACTGAAAAAGATGCGGTTGCTATTAGAGATGTAGCAACGAAAGCATGGTTTAATACTTATTTAAATATCTATGCTGCTCAAACAGTAAATGAGTTATTGGAAGCATCTTATAATGAACATCATTTGAAAAAAAGATTACAAGATCAACTCTTTTTAGTTGTAGAAGAAGATAATGATATCGTAGGTTTTGCAAATTTTATTTACGGTGAAGAATTATTTTTATCTGCACATTATGTCAGACCTGAATCACAGCATAAAGGTTACGGTACAACATTACTCAATGAGGGATTAGCTAAATTTTCAAATCAATATGATGTGGTTTATTTAGAGGTTGATAATCAAAATGCTGAAGGCGTAGAATATTACAAACAACAAGGTTTTGAAATATTACGTTCTTATCAACCAGAAATGTATGGAGAAAAATTAGATTTAGCTTTAATGAAGAAACAATTTTAAGTATTATAAAATATAAATTATTGAAGGAGGGAAACAGTGAAACGCCAATACCAAAATCAAAAACTCCCAGAAGAAAAAGTATTTAAAGATCCTATTCATCGTTATATACATGTTGAAGACCAGCTTATTTGGGATTTAATAAAAACGAAAGAATTTCAAAGGTTACGTCGTATTAAACAATTAGGAACATTATACTTATCCTTTCATACTGCCGAACATAGTCGATTTGGTCATTCTTTAGGTGTTTATGAAATTGTTAGACGCATCATAGATGATTCTTTTATAGGTCATGAAGCATGGGATAATAAGGATAGACCACTAGCATTATGTGCAGCACTATTACATGATTTAGGTCATGGACCTTTTTCACATAGTTTTGAGAAAATATTTAATACTGATCATGAAGCATATACGCAAGCAATCATTACTGGCGATACAGAAGTCAATGCTGTTTTAAGTAGAGTATCTGCATCATTTCCAAAAGAAGTAGCAGA
The DNA here is from genome assembly GCF_002902085.1 of Staphylococcus simiae. Lineage (GTDB taxonomy): Bacteria > Bacillota > Bacilli > Staphylococcales > Staphylococcaceae > Staphylococcus > Staphylococcus simiae. The sequence continues at coordinate 12,963 of NZ_PPQR01000068.1, read as the reverse complement.
AGTCATTAATAAGACGCATGACAATAAATTAGTGATATCAATGATTTCATCGCAAATTGATGCTGATAGAATGGACTATTTGCAACGGGATGCCTATTTTACTGGCGTATCTTATGGAGCATTTGATATGGAACGGTTATTAAGATTGATGAGGCCATCAAAAGATGAAGTATTAATTAAAGAAAGTGGCATGCATGCAGTTGAAAACTTTATTATGAGTCGCTATCAAATGTATTGGCAAATATACTTTCATCCCGTGAGTCGTGGTGGCGAAGTATTATTAAACAATTGCTTGAAACGCGCAAAGCAACTTTATAATGAAGGCTATGAATTTAAGTTGTACCCTCATGATTTCATACCTTTCTTTGAAGAAACAGTTACCATAGAGCAATATGTTGAACTTGATGAAGTCGTTGTGACTTACTACATTGAAAAATGGATTAAAGAAGATGATAAAATTTTGAGTGATTTAGCTCGTCGTTTTATTAATCGTGACTTATTTAAATATATTCCTTTTGATGGCTCAATTATAACTATTTCAGAGTTACAAGATTTATTTATCGCTGGTGGAATTAATCCAGATTATTATTTTGTAAGTGAAGCTTTTTCTGATCTCCCTTATGATTATGACCGCCCAGGTTCAAATCGCAAGCCCATTCATTTACTTAAAAGAGATGGCACAATCAGGGAAATTAGTAATCAGTCACTAATTATAAATAGTATAACTGGTATTAATAGACAAGATTATAAACTATATTATCCGAGAGAAATGGTTGCGAATATAGACAATAAAGAGATAAAAGAATCAATTGAAAATTTAATTAATGAGTTAAACTAATTCTTTGATTGACTTAACAAGAATTAATTATACTTTTAACATATCGAAACAATATTGCGGAGGTTTTTTAAGTGTCTGAGAAAAAAGGTTTTAACTTTAACATCATTAAAAATGATCCTTTAGATGGACATAAAGGAACAAATATAGGGTCAATTAGTCTTGACAACATTGCTCCAGTGTTTATAGATGTAGCTAATCAAGAAGCATTTATTGATATTGGTGGCATGCATGCACGAGCAAAAGTTGAAAAAGGTGTTAAGTGGATTACTGACAAAGAAGTTGTTGAAGGTGAAGAAGCTAAAGAATATTGGCTATGTTGGGTCACTACTGAACGTAGTGAGCAAGGACCATATTATGCTGGTGTGACAGCTTGCTATTTAATGGTAAATAAATCCATAAGACGAGGATATAAAAGTATGCCGGAACATGTTAATATGATGGATAAATCAATGAAACATCATGTTATCATTGATCACATTGGTGAAGATAATAAGAAGATATTAAAAGATTTTCTTATACAGCATGATGAAACGATGTGGAATAATTCTACAGCAGAGTTACATCAAGCTTTTAGTGATTAAAAATTTACAATTCAAATTTAATGTTACTGGATTCAGTACAGCATAGAAAACAAATGAACAATACCATAATAAATACAATTGACTAATTTTTAAAAATCGTATTAATTGGAGTGGATTAAGAAATTAATGTTATATAAATTGATTTCTATACCACTCCTATTTTTATTTTGAATTTTGAAAAATAACTAGTTAAAGTAACATATAAATTATAATATCAAGTTATTTAAATATGATAGAACCTCTAATAAAACAACTTTTAATGTGTTATAATATTGCTATTATGCGAAAATTAGGTGAGTAGTAATTGGATAAAAAAGTAAGTATTCAAACGAGACAAGTATTGAAGCAAAATGACCAAAAAGAGAAATTCACATTTACTACTGAAGGAACTTGGCAACAACGACAAGCTGATTATATTCGGTATGTAGAACAAATCGAAGATGCCAACGTTAATGTAACACTTAAAATAAACCAAGATAGTGTCAAATTAATAAGAAAAGGTGATATCAATATGAACTTACATTTTGTTGAAGGTCATACAACGACAACATTATATGATATTCCTGCTGGACGAATGACACTTGATGTTAAAACGTTAAACATTTTACATTTTGTTAACAAAGATAGTGGTAAGTTGAAAATACATTATGAACTATATCAAAATGATGAAAAAATGGGCATTTATCAATATGAAATAAATTATAAGGAGATAAGCGAATGAATATCATTGATCAAGTAAAACACACGTTAATTGAAGAAATTACAAATAGTATAAAAAAGGCAGATTTAGCACAAGACATTCCAGATATTAAAATTGAAATCCCCAAAGATACAAAAAATGGTGATTATTCAACGAATATTGCAATGGTGTTAACTAAAATTGCTAAAAAGAACCCTCGTGACATTGCACAAGCAATTGTAGATAATTTGGATACAACAAAAGCTCAAGTAAAACAGATTGATATTGCTGGACCAGGATTTATAAACTTTTATATGGATAATCAATATCTTACTCAAATTATACCGCAAGCTTTACAAAAAGGTGATCAATTTGGCCATGTAGAAGAATCAAAGGGACAAAATGTACTTTTAGAATATGTGTCAGCAAATCCAACTGGAGACTTACATATTGGACATGCACGTAATGCCGCAGTAGGTGATGCCTTAGCCAATATTTTAGATGCAGCTGGATATAACGTTACACGAGAATATTATATCAACGATGCTGGTAATCAAATTACTAATTTAGCACGTTCAATAGAGACAAGATTCTTTGAAGCATTAGGAGATCATAGCCACCCAATGCCAGAAGATGGTTATAACGGTAAAGATATTATAGAAATAGGTAAAGACTTAGCTGATAAACATCCTGAAATTAAAGATTATTCAGCTGAAGAACGTTTAAAAGAGTTCAGACAGCTAGGTGTAGAATATGAAATGGTAAAACTTAAAAAAGATTTATCTGATTTTAACACGCATTTTGATAATTGGTTTAGTGAAACAACGTTATATGAAAAAGGAGAAATCCTTGAAGTATTAGCTAAAATGAAAGAACTAGGTTATACGTATGAAGCAGATGGAGCTACATGGTTACGTACTACTGACTTTAAAGACGATAAAGACAGAGTTTTAATTAAAAAAGATGGAAATTATACGTATTTCTTACCAGATATTGCATACCACTTTGACAAAATTAAAAGAGGTAATGATATTTTAATCGATTTATTTGGAGCAGATCATCATGGTTATATTAACCGTATTAAAGCATCTATGGAAACCTTTGGTGTTGATAGCGACCGTTTAGAAATTCAAATTATGCAAATGGTTCGTTTAATGCAAAATGGAGAAGAAGTTAAAATGAGTAAACGAACTGGTAATGCGATTACGTTACGTGAGATTATAGATGAAGTTGGTGTAGATGCTGCACGTTACTTCCTAACAATGCGTAGCCCTGATAGCCATTTTGATTTTGATATGGAATTAGCTAAAGAACAATCACAAGATAACCCAGTTTATTATGCACAATATGCTCATGCTCGTATTTGTTCAATTTTAAAACAGGCTAAAGAACAAGGTATTGAAATTTCTGAAGTCAACGATTTTACAACGATAACTAATGATAAAGCGATTGACTTACTCAAAAAAGTGGCAGATTTTGAACCGACAATTGAAAGTGCCGCAACACATCGAGCAGCACATAGAATTACAAATTATATCCAAGATTTAGCCGGACATTTCCATAGATTTTATAATGCTGAAAAAGTACTTTCTGATGATTTAGCTAAAACTAAAGCACATATTGCTATGATCGAAGCTGTTAGAATTACGTTAAAAAATGCGTTGTCTATGGTTGGTGTTAGTGCTCCAGAATCAATGTAAACGACAAAATTCTGGGACAAAAAGCATTGTACACTTAAAATTAAGCTTTTCGCAGTAACTGTCTGGTTTTCAAAATGTTGATAAATCATCATTTAAAAAAACTAGTCAGTCTTGCCGGGGTGGGATTACGAAATAAATTTTATAGAAAATTTATTTCTGTCTCACTCCTTTTTATTGAGATTTATAGGAGGAAAAAGATGTTAACCCCTGATCAACTATATCAAATTTTGTATCAAAATATGGGACCTCAATATTGGTGGCCGGCATCTAATCATATTGAAATGATGCTTGGTGCGATATTAGTTCAAAATACAAGATGGCATAATGCTGCAATGGCATTACAACAATTGCAACAACAGACTGATTTTAAGCCACAAAAAATTTTAAAGTTAACACAAAGTGAACTCCAAACACTCATACATTCAAGTGGTTTCTATAAAAGTAAAGCTACGACTATAATCAATTTATTAACTTGGTTAGCTAAGCAAGATTTTAATTACGACAAAATTAATCAATTTTATGGTGAGCAATTACGACAACAACTTTTGACAATTAAAGGTATAGGTAGTGAAACCGCAGATGTACTATTAGTGTATATTTTTAAAAGGGTAGAATTTATACCAGATAATTATACTAGAAGAATATTTTATAAATTGGGCTACAGTAATACTATAAATTATGATAAGTTTAAAAAAGAAGTTGTGTTACCACAATATTTTAATAATCAAGATGCTAATGAATTTCATGCTTTACTTGATCATTTTGGTAAATGTTATTTTAACGATAAAGATATGGAGCATTTTGGATTTTTACAACCGTATTTTGTTAGGTAAATAGATTAACTTAACAAATTAAATAAATTTGTCATAAAAGGAGTATAAATATGATTCAAGCAATTAAGGACTATTGGACTAATTATTTTGTATTAAATAGTCGAGCGACTAGAACGCAGTTTTGGTGGGGCTTTCTCTTTTATATTGTAACAAGTATTGTCATCACTCAACTGAATAGCACTTTTACTGGTGATATTTTAATCGTTGATATTTTAGTGAAAATAGTAAATGTCATCTTATTTTTTGGAATGTTTACGTTATCAGTTAGAAGATTCCATGATGTTGGCAGAACAATGTTGATACCGGTTATTTATGCAATATTAAATGTATTATTCATATTTTCTGATGTCTTAAATACATTACATATAAGAAAAGAACTCGTAGTAATAATCGCTATTTTAGCTTTGTGCGTCATAATAGCAGAACTAGCTATTTCTATTTTTGCGTTAATTGTTTGTTTAGCAGTTAGCCAACCTAAAGATAATCAATATGGACCACGACCATAGCATGACATATAATATTAGATTTTTCGGCTTATAAGATAATAGTCAATTAAATTAAAGAAAGAAGGAACAATTTTTGAAGACGAGATTATTAGCATTAGTTATTGTCATACTGTTGATTGCGACAGCATGTAGTAATGGAAAAAATGATAAAGTAAACTCTAATAAAGAACAAGATAATAAGACACCATATCACCGTATTATTTCATTAATGCCAAGTAATACAGAAATATTATATAAGTTAGGCTTAGAAGATAATATTGTAGGTGTATCTACAGTTGATGACTATCCTAAAGATGTCAAAAAAGGTAAAAAACAATTTGACGCTTTAAACCTTAACAAAGAAGCATTATTAAAAGAAAAACCAGATTTAATCTTAGCTCATGAATCTCAAAAAGGCACTACAGATAAAGTATTAAAATCAATCGAAAAGAGTGGTGTCAAAGTAGCATATGTTAAAGATGCGCAGTCAATTGATGAAACATATGATACGTTCAAACAAATAGGTAAAATAACCCATCGTCAACAACAAGCTGATCAACTCGTAGATGACACTAAAAAAAGTGTTAATAAAGTTATAAACTCCATACCTAAACATCATAAACAACCAAATGTTTTTATTGAAATTTCTTCAAAACCAGATATTTATACTGCAGGTAAACATACATTCTTTAATGATATGTTAACAAAATTAGATGCCAAAAATAGTTTTGATGATATAGATGGATGGAAATCAGTTTCTAAAGAAAGTATTATCAAACACAATCCAGACATACTCATATCTACTGAAGCCAAAACAAGAGCGGATTATATGGATATGATTAAACAACGTGGTGGTTTTAAAAATATTAAAGCTGTAAAAAATACGCGAATCGAAATCGTTAATAGTGACGAAGTTTCAAGACCCGGACCAAGAATTGCTGATGGATTAAAAGATTTAAGAGATGCAATATATCGTAAATAACCTTTCATATCAACTTATTATAGTCTTCTTACCATTTAATTATTTATAAATTTTATGGTAAGGAGATTTTATTATGCTTTTTACATGGAATAGCCTGCTTTATTATTGCTATAATTAATATAAATTTATTTTAGGAAGCGTTAATTATGACATTTCACAAAGTTTTAGTAATTTGGTTAGTGCTATTTGGTATAGCTAGTTTATCATCATTATTTTGGAATATAGGAGATATCAATGATAGCTTTAATCAATCTATTTTATTAAATGTAAGAGTGCCGCGTTTATTAGAAGCGATGTTAACTGGTATGATACTAGCTTTAGCCGGCCTAATATTTCAAACCATATTAAATAATCCTTTAGCAGATAGTTTTACACTTGGACTAGCAAGTGGTGCAACATTTGGTTCTGGTTTGTCATTGTTTTTAGGATTGGGATTGTTATGGCAACCAGTCATGTCTATTATTTTTAGTTTGTTGTCACTGTTTGTAGTTTTAATCTGCAGCTCAATGATATCTAAAGGCTACCCAATACGAATTTTGATACTAGCAGGTTTAATGGTTGGGGCATTATTTAATGCGTTACTGTATTTTTTAATTTTACTCAAACCAAGACAATTAAACTCAATTGCGAATTATTTATTTGGAGGCTTTGGAGACGCTGAATATAGTCATGTGTGGATCATTGCTAGTGCTTTATCTTTAGCATTAGTTATTTTTATATTGCTATTAAATTCAATTAAGTTATTACAACTAGGGGAAGTAAAAAGTCAATCATTAGGACTAAACGTACAACTTATAAGCTTTATGGCATTAACTGTAGCATCGATGATGACTGCTATTAATGTTGCGTATGTTGGTATTATAGGATTTGTTGGTATGATTATACCTCAGTTAATTAGAAGATATTTTGCTAGATTAACTCTTGGTCAACAAATGACAATGAATTTAGTTGTTGGAGCAACAATGTTAACAATAGCTGATTTTATTGGGAGTAATATTGTTGCACCAATACAAATACCAGCAAGTATTATTATTGCTTTAATTGGCATACCGATATTATTTCATTTATTAATTTCACAAACCAAACTATTACACTAATAGCAGACATTTGCTAAAATAATATTAACTATGAAAATAAAGAGGTCAAAAGGATATGGATTTAAGTCATATTAAAGCGGTAGTATTTGATTTAGAGGGCACATTATTAGATAGAGTTAAATCGAGGGATAAGTTTATTGAAGAACAATATGAAAGGTTTCACGACTACTTAATTCATATTCAATTAGCAGATTTTAAAAAGACGTTTATTGAACTTGATGATGATGAAGATAATGATAAACCTGATTTATATAAAGAGATAATAAAACGATTCCATATAGATAGATTAACTTGGAAAGATTTGTTTAATGATTTTGAAATGCATTTTTATCGCTATGTTTTCCCATACTACGATACACTTTATACTCTAGAAAAATTATCTAAACAAGGATATTTAATTGGTGTCATTGCTAACGGTAAGTCTAAAATTAAACAGTTTCGTCTTCATTCTTTAGGACTGATGCATGTGATAAATTATCTGTCAACTTCTGAAACAGTAGGCTTCCGTAAGCCCCATCCTAAAATTTTTGAAGACATGATTGAACAATTAAATGCCAAGCCAGATGAAATTATGTATGTAGGTGATGATGCATTAAATGATGTAGCACCCGCACGTGCAATGGGTATGGTTAGTGTATGGTATAAGCAAGAAGATGCAGAAATTGAACCATTAGCTGAAGAAGTAGACTTTACTATCACTACAATTGAACAATTACTGTCAATTTTACCTATAAATAATGATCATAAAGGAGATAATCATGGATTTATTTACTAGAAAAGATGGCACATCAATACACTATAGTACATTAGGGGAAGGTTATCCTATTGTTTTAGTGCATACCGTATTTGATAATTATACTGTGTTTAACAATCTTGCTAAACAATTAGCAAAGTCATTTCAAGTCGTTCTTGTAGACTTAAGAGGGCATGGCTATTCAGATAAACCACGTTATATTGATATACATGATTTTGCTGATGATTTAGTGAAATTGTTAGATTATTTATATATAGAAGAAGCGGCTTTTATTTGTCATGAAATGTCCGGAGTGATTGGAGCAGATATTTCAATTCGCTATCAAAGTCACATTTCTTCACTTACACTGGTCAATCCAACTTCAATTGAAGGGGAGCTTCCAGAAGAACGTTTATTTAGAAAATATGCGCACATCATTAGAAATTGGGATCATGAAAAACAAGACAAGTTTTTAAATAAACGTAAATATTATCGTCCACGCAAAATGAATCGCTTTTTAAAACATGTTGAAAATACAAACGAAATTGCTACAAAAGAAGAAATTGAAGCAGTTACGGAAGTTTTTAAACGACGTGGAATTTCAAAATTATATCGTGATGTATCAGTACCTGTATTAATTATAGCCGGTGAATATGGTGAAAGAACAACAAGACTTGAAGCTAAAGAGGTTGAAGATTTAATTCAACATGGAGAATTTGAAGTATTCCATGAATCGAGTGCTTTCCCATTTGTTGAAGAAGAAGATAAATTTATAAAACAAGTAACATCTTTTATCAATGCTCATCATGATAATAGAGTGATATAAAATTTAAAATCTTAGCAAACAAATATGACACAACACTTGTAACACATTTGTAACATTACTGTTATTTTAGTAATAATTATAGTATAATAAGAATAAGCACAAAACGACAAAAGATAAAAGGAGAGAGTGCTTATGAAAAAGCTACTAATCGCAAGTGTTATAACATGTTGTGTATTATTTGGAGTAGGTATGACAAGTTCTCATGCTGAAGCAGCAAGTGGCAATTCTTTAGAAACAGTTAAACAATTAAGTCAAGGTGATCAATCACTTGAAAAAGTTAAAATAGGAGAATCAATGCATAACGTATTAAAAGCATATAAGAACCCAGTGTATTCTTATAATGAGGATGGTACGGAGCATTATTATGAATTTCATACTAATAAAGGTACATTATTAGTTACAGCAGATGGCAAAAAGAATGAAGGTCATGTTAAAAGAGTATCAATGATGTTCAATCATGCTAATGGCCCAACATATAAAGAAGTGAAAAATTATGTTGGAAAACAAGCGATAACTAGAGTGCATTACAATGATGTTACTGGTAATTTTGGTTATATCCAAAAAGGTAAAGCATCATATCAATTTAGTTCAGATTCTCCACAAGATAAAAATGTTAAATTATATCGTATAGATTTACAACAATAATAAATTGAATCGTATTCATAGCCGACAAGTAAGTGGTTTATCTTGTCGGTTATTTTAATTGAGCGGTCTAATTTAGTAAGTTCTCTATATTTTAGACCTGATAAATAACAAGTAAATAATTTAAAATAAAAATTATTTTGAAGTCGAGACACCTGAGACAATACCCTAGGAAGTGACCCAACAGAGAAAAACTGATTATCTGAAATAGGTTTACAGTTTATTAATTCATAATAAACTGCATAAGATTTTCTAGCTATCAAGATAGCAGAAAATCTAACATTCAATGCAGGGCCCCAACACAGAAAAATTATTAGCAAAGAATTTTTACAATAATGTGCAAGTTGGGCAAGAGTAAAGATTGTAAATCTAACTAGTTCTAAATGTGCCAGACGGGCAAGGTTGGGCAAGAGCTACTAAAGATTAAAAAATCTAAGAAGCTTTAATTATGTAATCTGGAGTGCAAATAATCTTTATATGGTTAGTTAACCATTTTAATTAATAGTATCAAAAGCTTATTTATTTACGTAATTACATATAAACACTACAATATTTAAAGATGCTTATTATTTAAAGGAGCTTATTCATGCGTATCAATGATAAAATATTATTAGAAAATATAGAAGATTATTTTAATCATAAAGGTTTATCACCAAATTCAATTGATGATATCAAAGAAAAAATCCGTCATGATATTAAAAATTCAGAACAACAAGATATGGATTACATAGAATATAGGAAGAAATCTCCGGCTCAAATTATTCTAATGATTCAAAGAAATTTATTTGCGCTACAACTTAACCCACTAGTATTTTTTATTCTTAACTTCTTATTAATATCATATCTTTACGATAAACAATATGTAGATTTTCAGGCAATAACGGGAATAAGTTTGTTTTATTGTGCAATTATTTTTCCGATTACTATATTTATATATTTAAGAGTGGCACAAAAAAATTACTTAAGAAGCAATAATTTTGAAATGGTTTTAGGAATTATCGTAGCAACCATATCCTTAATACTAATTATAATGAATGCGTTTAATATTAATTGGGGAATCATACCAATTACAAGTTATGGCCATCAATTTTTCTTTTTCATAGGTATTATTTTAGTTATTGCTGGTATTTTTTATAAACGTTTAGTTTTTAGTGGTATAGGATTATTATGTTGTCAAAAGACTATAGATTCAATGGTTCATAATCCCAATGTTGCACAAATTTGTTCATTAGCAATTTGGATTATGTTAGTTGTATTAGTGGTGTACTTTACAATAAAACTATCATCAAGAACTAGAATATAGTAACTAATTGATGATTCATTCAGGCATAATTAAGAAAATATAATATAGCAAGAAAGACAGAAAAAAGATGCTATAATACTAGTCAGTCTTACCTGAAGTGGTAGAGAAATAATTTTCACAAAAATTTATTTCTCTACCACTCTTTTTTTATAGGTGATTAAGATAAAACAATTACCAAAAATTAGTTGAAGTAGTTAATATCTCATGGTCGATTTTAAAAATTATGGAAATTTTTTTATTGTGAAAAATTAAATTTTAGGATTAACAAGCGTAGAACGAAACGAGGTTGGGTATAACAATTATTAAGGGAGGTGTCACAATGAATAAAGTTCAAGTAGATAGTCAAACTCAACTTGCCTATAAAGAACAGGGTGAAGGGGATGTTATTATTTTACTTCACGGTTTAAATGGTAACTTAGCGGAGTTTGAACAATTACAGCAAATGCTATCAAAAACATATAAAGTGATTAGTTACGATATGAGAGGTCATGGGAAATCAACTCATCAAAGTTCATATGAACTAATGGATCATGTTTATGATTTAAAAGCATTAATGGAACAATTAAAAGTTCATAAGGCACATATTATCGGATTTGATTTAGGTGGAGTAATTGCCAAATTATTCACAGATCAATTTGCATGTTGTGTTAAATCATTAACTTTAATTGCTGCGAAACAAGATGACTTATTTCATGGGTTTACACAATTATTAATCGAATATCAAGATAAAGTAGCAGGATTTAATAAGTCAGAGGCTTATATCTTATTATTTTCAAAATTATTTAAAAATCAAGAAAGTACAATGAAGTGGTATCAAAACCAAAGATTATATAGTATGCAAACAGAAGATGATAGCGCAGCTGCAGTTAGAGCATTAACGCAATACCAAGAAGATGCAACTGCTATAAATCATTATACCTGTGTACCAACCTTAATTATTAATGGCCAATATGATCCATTAATAAAAGATAAACAAAATTTTTCATTCGAGACTTATTACGCTAATGTTACTAAATATATTTTTGAGTATTCTGGTCATGCCCCACATATTGAAGAGCCAGATAAGTTTCTTGAATACTATTTAGAATTCTTAAACAAAATAACTTAATTACTTTATTTATTGAGAATTGAAAATGTGACACTATATATAAATTGTAACTATGGTATTGTTAGTTACAATAAACATTAGCTTGTTAAGTAAAATTGTTATAATAACGTAAATAGCTAAATATAAGCTACTTAACATTTAAAGGTTCTCTATTTGTTAGGACTGATAAATAAAAAAGAATAATTAAAAGCGCAAATTATTTTGAAGCCGAGACTCCTGAGGTAGGGACCCAACACAGAGAAACTGTGAAACAGTTTCTATAAGCAATGAAAGTTGGGCATTGGGGCCCCAGCAAAGAAAAATTTAAGGATTACAGTTGACACTAATCGTACAACTGCATAGGGACCCAACACAGAAAAATTCTTATCAAAGAATTTTTACAATAATGTGCAAGTTGGGCAAGAACTAGTAAAGATTGTAAATCTAACTAGCTCTAAATGTGCAGGCTGGGGTGCGAGGCTTAAAAAAATAATTATGTATCAGTCCGATTTGGGAGAGAACCCATTTAAAAGAGTATTAGTTTCTACATAATTAAGAACACTAATGTATTAAGTATTGTTTACAAAAAAACGAGATAATCACCTTATTATCAGTGATTATCTCGTTTTAATTTACAATTAAATTTGAATCTCATTATTTGCTTCTGTGATACGTTTATTAACACGACTTAATAATGCATCAATTTTTTTGCGTTGTTGTGCATTAACCAAGATTAACACGGTTCTTTCATCGTGTTCGTTACGTTTTTTATCAAAGTAATCTTCTTGAGATAAAATTTTAACAGCTTTTACAACTTGTGGTTGTTTATAATTTAAGTGATTAATAATATCTTTTAGATAATATTCTTTCTCTTTGTTTTCACTGATGTATGTTAGTACAGCAAATTCTTCAAAACTAATTGAGAATTCTTTTTTGATTAAACTTTTTAATTTGTCAGCATAAGTGACCATTGATAATAGTTCAAAACAATCATTTATTTTAGATATTGCCATTAATGAAACCTCCCTATATTGTACCAATTTGTGGTACATCTGCCCGATATTTATTTATATCTATTATATTAAATAGTAGATACGTTGTTCATAACTTTACATTAAATAAATTTTATTAAATATATTTAATGCTATATTATTTAGTTAATTATAACTAGTTAAAA
>NZ_PPQR01000067.1 GCF_002902085.1 Staphylococcus simiae | reverse complement strand
GTGTAAATACATGATAGTACATTTTTAAATAAAGTACAATACTTTAAAACTTTTTATTTATTTATCTAACTTTATTTATCCTTTTTATATAATTACTTAAAATTTATAAAATAAATTAAATGTATTTATTTTATATGGTTATTTTTTAATAGAGCAAAACTGTGTTCAATAATAAATTAAAATTCTCCTTTATAAAAAAGCATATCAGTATCAAATATAACTAATTATCTTGATTAAAAATAAAAACCAGGCTCGAGGGCCTGGTTTCGTTCTATTTATCTTCTCTTTTTTTTCGTCTTCCAAATAAGAATAATGATCCTAATGCTGCAAGTAAGCCACCAAATAATGTTCCGTTATTAGCAGTATCTTCACTACCTGTTTCTGGTAATGCTTTATCCTCTTCATGTTTAGGTTCTCCATATCCTTCATGATGACCATGTTCTGGTGTTCCTTCATGATGGTCAGAGTCTGAGTCGCTGTCAGAATCTGAATCACTGTCTGAGTCGAAATCACTATCTGAATCTGAATCACTGTCTGAGTCTGAGTCACTGTCTGAATCTGAATCACTGTCTGAATCGGAATCACTATCTGAATCTGAGTCACTGTCGGAATCTGAATCGCTGTCTGAGTCGGAGTCACTGTCTGAGTCGGAATCGCTGTCTGTGTCTGAATCACTGTCTGAGTCGGAGTCACTATCTGAGTCTGAATCACTGTCTGAATCTGAGTCGCTATCTGAATCTGAATCACTGTCGGAATCCGAATCACTATCTAAATCTGAGTCACTATCTGAGTCTGAATCGCTGTCTGAGTCGGAATCGCTATCTGAATCTGAATCACTGTCTGAGTCAGAATCACTATCTGAATCTGAGTCACTGTCTGAATCTGAGTCGCTATCTGAATCTGAATCGCTATCTGAGTCTGAGTCGCTGTCTGAATCGGAGTCACTGTCTGAGTCTGAGTCACTGTCTGAATCTGAGTCACTGTCTGAATCCGAGTCACTGTCTGAGTCTGAGTCGCTATCGGAATCTGAGTCGCTATCTGAGTCGGAATCGCTATCTGAGTCTGAGTCGCTATCGGAATCGGAATCGCTATCGGAATCGGAATCGCTGTCGGAATCTGAGTCGCTATCGGAATCGGAATCGCTGTCTGAGTCTGAATCACTATCTGAATCTGAATCGCTGTCGGAATCAGAATCACTATCTGAGTCTGAGTCACTGTCAGAATCCGAGTCACTATCTGAGTCTGAATCACTGTCGGAATCTGAGTCACTGTCTGAATCTGAATCACTGTCTGAGTCGGAATCACTATCTGAATCTGAGTCACTGTCGGAATCTGAGTCGCTATCGGAATCTGAGTCGCTATCTGAGTCGGAATCGCTGTCTGAGTCGGAATCGCTATCTGAATCAGAATCACTGTCTGAGTCGGAGTCACTGTCTGAATCGGAGTCACTGTCTGAGTCTGAGTCGCTGTCTGAATCTGAGTCGCTATCGGAATCCGAATCACTGTCTGAATCTGAGTCACTGTCTGAGTCTGAGTCACTATCTATGTCTTCTCCACTACCATCAGCAGTATTATCAGTCACTTTAATAAAGTTATAGTAGTATACACTATCATAATAATCTCCATCATCGGCACTCATTGTTACAGATTGAATTAAATCTTTGTTAATTTTGTCATTTTCTTTGGAATTCACTTTAATAATATATGAATCTTCGTCAATATCACCAAAATAAATAGATGCTTTATTACCATTTTTTGTAATATCAAATTGGTCTGTAACATCAATTAAATCACTATCATCATTGAAATAACTTGCGTTTAATTTTGCACCATCTTTAAGTTTGTAAATTTTAATTTGCGAGTCATTATTAATTTGAGCAGAGCTATCTCCATTTTTAACTTGATACCCTCTAATATCAACAATAGCATCAGGTACATATTTATTTAGAGGATTGACATAAATTGTTTGTTCATAATCCTGTGTATCTTGGTTGTAATGTGTATATGCTGATCCTATATTACTATAAGCTTTTTCAACATACTCGTTATCATAAACCACATCTTCATTTTTACTAACTTGCTTATCTCCAAATGTATATGTAATTTTTTCATTAGCTGAATCATTACGAACAACATCTCTGTTAATGTATTGAGATAAGCTTATGTTACCTTGGATATTCTTTTTATTATTGACATAATCAGTGAAAGTATATTTATATTCTCTAGTCATAGGATTATAAATACCATTAGCAATGATATTTCCTTCTTTGTCAACAATATCAGGCGCTTCTGTATTATTATGGTTTAAATCGTCATTAATTGTATTATCTGAACCTTTAAATTTGAAATAGTCCCCAGGATTGACAGCATTAACTGTATCAAATGATACAGTTAAGTTGTAACTCTCTGCATTGATGGGTCTAATTTCATTACTGTCAAATTGAATGTCAATTTTATTAAAGTCAATTTGATTAGTAACATCCGTACCTGCTTGTACTGCTGCTACTCTCATTCTTGGTGTTAAACGTTTTGGTGCAACACTTGTTGCTGGCGTAGCCTGTGATTCTTCAGAACTTTGTTTTTCATTATATTGTCTTATTAAATCATTAAGTTTACTAGGATCTTTTTCTAATTCTTCTTTAGTAATGGTTACATTACTTGCAACTTGATTGGCATCTAAAATCTGATTATTTTCTACTGTTGTTGGCTCAATTTGTGATGTCATGTTTTCTTCATTAGTTTTTTCTTCTGTTGTTGATTGAGTGTTTTCTTGAGGTTGCGATACTTGACTGTTATGTACTACATGTGGAGTTCCAATATTTGTATTTTCTTTAGAAGGTTGATATGAAGCTTCTGTTGACTGTTCTTTTTCATCCTGTGATGTTAATTGTTTATTATGCTCTATTTTATCATCAGCAACTTTTTCACGTGGTGATGACGTTTCCTCTTGCTGATTATTAACTATATTGCTATCCTCGACCTGTGCATTGTCAGATGATGTCTTACTGTCGTTATCTAGCTTAGTATTGTCATTTATATTGTTGTTCGTTGTATCTTGTTGTTTTTCTGTTACTTTGTTTTCAGACGATATTTCTTTATCACTTTGCACATTATCGTTGTTTGTCTCGTTATTGTCGATACTATTATTTACTTCTACTTCTGACTGATTGACTTCGTTATCTTGCTTATTTTTATTAGTATTAGTTGTTGCTGACTCATTATTATTAGCATTTGTTTCAGCAGCTTGTGCTTCTTGGTTCCCAAGTCCAAAAAGTAAAGTTGTTCCTACTAATATTGATGCTGTCCCTATTGTGTATTTCCTTATCGAAAATTTATTTAATCGATTTGCTACGAAACTTTTTTGAGTTAATTTATTTTTATCCCTCATAAAAAATTCTCCTTTTAAAAATTTTAAAATAACCATTCCACTTATATATATTGAAATAATTATTCCAAACACTCGTATCGATATAACTATTCCATTTACATATAAATATATGATTATATAATATTACATTTTTGAATGAAGTTCAATTGATTAAAACTTTTCATTTATGTTTTTATTTTCATTTTGGTAAAACAATAAACAGTTATATTC
>NZ_PPQR01000066.1 GCF_002902085.1 Staphylococcus simiae | reverse complement strand
TAATTGAATGTTATTAGTTTACTATAATATATAGGTAAAATAACTTTATTAAAATCGATTTTTAATGTTAAAATATAATGACGACATAAGTAAGAACTAAAATGGATTAACTACAAATTCATAAATACTTAAAGATTATAAGGAGTTATAAATATGTTAAATCTTGAAAACAAAACATTTGTTATTATGGGTATTGCAAACAAACGTAGTATTGGTTTTGGTGTTGCTAAAGTATTAGATGCTTTAGGTGCCAAATTAGTATTTACATATCGTAAAGAGCGTAGCCGTAAAGAATTAGAGAAATTATTAGAACAACTTAATCAAAGTGAACAACGTTTATACCAAATCGACGTTCAAAGTGACGAAGAAGTGATTAATGGCTTTGCTAAAATTGGTCAAGAAGTTGGAAATATTGATGGTGTATACCATTCAATCGCTTTTGCTAATATGGAAGATTTACGTGGACGTTTTTCTGAAACATCTCGTGAAGGTTTCTTATTAGCACAAGATATCAGCTCATATTCTTTAACTATCGTAGCTCATGAAGCTAAAAAATTGATGCCTGAAGGTGGTAGCATTGTTGCAACTACCTACTTAGGTGGAGAATTTGCGGTTCAGAACTATAACGTTATGGGCGTAGCTAAAGCTAGTTTAGAAGCTAATGTAAAATATTTAGCATTAGATTTAGGCCCTGATAATATTAGAGTCAATGCTATTTCAGCTGGTCCTATTCGTACGCTTAGTGCCAAAGGTGTCGGAGGATTCAACACAATATTAAAAGAAATCGAAGAACGTGCACCTTTAAAACGTAATGTTGATCAAGAAGAAGTCGGTAAGACAGCAGCATACTTATTAAGTGATTTATCAAGTGGTGTTACTGGTGAAAATATTCATGTAGACAGTGGTTTCCACGCTATAAAATAATATAAAAAATAAAACGAGATCGTACAATTGTGTTTGATCTCGTTCTAATTTGTAATTAACATTAAAAGAGTTGAAGCATCAATGCTTCAACTCTTTTTGTTTATCAGTCTTTAACATCACTATTAGCTTTATCAATAATTCGTTGTCGGTATTTAAAGATATTACTTACTACTGTTTTAAGTACAGCATATAGAGGTACTGCAATTAAAATTAATGTAAAGCCACCTAAATCACCAGCTGCTAATATAACAACGATAATTGTAAGGGGATGGATATGTAAAGATTTACCCATAACATTAGGTGTAATGACATTACCTTCAAGTTGATGTGCAATTAAAGTAATGATACATACCCAAATAAAAGTAGTAGGGCTATCAATAATACCTAAAATTGCAGCGGGTGCAAAGGATAACCAAGAACCTAAAAATGGAATTAAGTTTGCTACACCTGCAAATAATACAAGTAGTGGAATATAAGGTAAGTGAATAATTGAATACCCTAAGTATAAGAAAATGCCTAAAATAACACTGACAGTAACTTGACCTTGAATATATGATTTTAAAGTGAAGTTAACATCAGTTAACATATCAACAAAAAATACTTTACGTTCACCTTTGAAAAATTTAGCAATTGCTGGAATAAATTTTTCATGATCTTTTAACATATAAATTAAAAAGAACGGCACCATAATTAATAAGAAGATAGTAGAAACTAATGAAGTAATATATTGTAATGAATTAGATAATATATTTGTTACTCCATCTCCCATAGATTTAACCATATTAGTAATCCTACTTGTTACATCGCTAGGTAATTTATCCATTTGAGCTAAAGCAAAATTGATAATTTGTTCTGCTTCTTTTTGTAATGCTGGTGTTTGACTAATTAAATTATTAATATTTGATACAATTATTGGTGCGATAAAAGCGATAATAATACCAATAATTGCAAATAACGCTAGCATGATAGTCGTAATACTTGCCCAACGAGGGAAACCTACTTTTTCTAGTAGTTGTTGAAAAGGCAAGCAAATATAAAATAGAAAACCACTAATTAAAAATGGAAGAAATACAGAGCCAATAATTGTGGCGATTGGTGCAAATACTTCATGCACTTCCATAAATAGTTTGATGATTATGAACAACATAATTAATGCTATGCCAGTCCGAAACCAAACTTTGTTCAACATAAATGACGTTCCTCCTAAAAATTTAAAATACAGTTATCTATAAGTATAGCTCAAAATATACATGTAAAAAAGAATTATATTAGTTAACAGGAAAATAGATGGCTACATTAGTAATATATTGTGTTGATTTTACAAAATATTCTGAAAAATTATATTGAAGTGTGTAAATATACATCGTATAATATTTTTAATTAAATTAAAAAGGGGGAGTCATATGATTGAAAAATTAGTAGGTTTCTTAAATGAAATTGTTTGGAGTAAACCTCTGGTATATGGCTTATTATTGACAGGTTTGTTTTTTACTTTGCGTATGAGATTTTTTCAAGTAAGGCACTTTAAAGAAATGATAAGACTCATGTTTCAGGGAGAGCGTTCTCCAAATGGTGTATCCAGTTTTCAAGCTATTGCAATGTCATTAGCTGGAAGAGTTGGTACGGGTAATATTGTAGGTGTATCAACGGCTATATTTATTGGTGGTCCCGGAGCAGTATTTTGGATGTGGATTAGTGCATTTTTAGGAGCAAGTAGTGCATTTATTGAATCGACGTTAGGCCAAATTTTTAAACGTGTTGAAAACAATGAATATCGCGGTGGTCCTGCTTATTATATTGAATATGGTATAGGTGGAAAGTTCGGTAAAATATATGGTACTCTATTTGCCATTGTTACTATTATATCAGTAGGATTGTTATTACCAGGTGTTCAATCTAATGCTATTGCAAGTTCAATGCATAATGCTATTCAAATTCCTCAATGGTTAATGGGAATTGGTGTAGTGATAGTCTTAGGTTTAATCATATTTGGTGGGTTACGCAGCATTGCAAATGTTGCAACGGCTGTTGTACCGTTTATGGCAATTATATACATATTGATGGCAGTAGTGATTATTTGTCTTAATTTACAAGCAATACCAGCTTTATTTGCTGTGATATTCAAGTCAGCATTTGGTTTACAATCTGCTTTTGGTGGGATTGTTGGTGCAATGATAGAAATTGGAGTTAAACGAGGATTATATTCTAATGAAGCCGGTCAAGGTACTGGACCTCATGCAGCATCTGCTGCTGAAGTGTCACATCCAAGTAAACAAGGTTTAGTTCAAGCATTTTCTGTCTATATTGATACTTTATTTGTGTGCACAGCTACTGCATTAATTATATTAATTTCTGGCACTTACAATGTTACTGATGGAACGATGAATGCAAATGGTACACCACATTTAATCAAAGATGGTGGTATTTTTGTAGACTCTGATACAGGTAAAGATTATTCAGGAACAGCTATGTATGTTCAAGCTGGTATAGATAAGGCTTTTCAAGGAAATCACTACCATTTTGATCCATCATTTTCAGGAGTAGGTTCTTATTTTGTTGCTTTTGCTTTATTCTTCTTTGCCTTTACTACAATCTTATCTTATTATTACATAACTGAAACAAATGTTGCTTATTTAACACGTCATTATAATAACCACATATCTAATATATATATTAATATTGCGCGAATGATTTTATTATTTGCTACTTTTTATGGTGCTATTAAAACTGCTGATGTAGCATGGGCACTTGGTGATCTTGGGGTTGGGTTAATGGCTTGGTTAAATATTATTGCTATTTGGATACTACATAAGCCTGCAGTGAATGCACTTAAAGATTATGAAATACAGCGTAAGAAATTAGGAAATGGTTATCATGCAGTTTATAAACCAGATGCTAACAAACTGCCAAATGCAGTATTTTGGTTAAAGACATATCCTCAAAGATTGAACAGAAACAAGTAAAACAACATCACAAATCATAGATTATATTTGAAATAAGTAAATACAATTTTAAAAATAAAGTGTCTCTTGGTACAATAATAATACAACTACTAGGGGGCACTTTGTTATGTCAGAATATAAAAATGGTAAGATAAATAAACATGTTTATTTTAGTGAAATTTTAAATAGAGAAGTAACATTGAGTATCTATTTACCTGAACAATATAGTCATTTATTTAAGTATAGAGTCATTTTATGTTTTGATGGTTTAGACTTCTTAAGATTTGGTCGAATTCAACGGTCATTAGAAGCTTTATCTGAGCAAGAACACATAGAGAATGCTATTATTGTAGGATTTCATTATGAAGACGTTGATAAAAGACGTGAAGAGTTTCATCCACAAGGTTCAAGATCTCACTTAACAATTAAAGCTGTTGGCCAAGAAATTTTGCCGTTTATAGAATCACAATTTTCAACGTATAAAGTTGGTAATGCTAGATTATTAATGGGAGATAGCTTAGCAGGGAGTATCGCTTTATTAACAGCACTTACATATCCTACGATTTTTAGTCAAGTTGCAATGTTAAGCCCTCAATATGATGGAGCTGTAAAAGAAAAGATTGAAGCATGTAGCAATATTGAGCAATTAACAATTTGGCATGCTGTTGGACTTGACGAGGAGGATTTTGAACTACCAACTAATGGTAAACGTGCTAATTTTTTAACACCTAATCGTGAATTATATCAATTATTATCACAATATAATATGACTTATCATTATGAAGAATTTGACGGTGGTCATCAATGGAAATCATGGAAACCGTTATTACCACAAATTTTAACTTATTTTTTACATGAGAAAATACAAGATTAATAATTAACCGTTGATTAAAACACAGTTATAAAAGATGGTTATAACTAAGATATTAAAAAGTTATTTAATTAAAAATTTGTCTGTTTTGTAAAAAATATGTAATTGTTAATTTTAAAGTAACGGTTTTCATAAAATTTTGATATAATAACACTAGGTTAAACAAAGGAGGAATTTGGATGATTTTAGGGTTAGCATTAATTCCATCAAAGTCATTTCAAGACACGGTAGATTCATATCGTAAACGTTATGATAAGCAGTATGCACGTATTAAACCACATATCACAATTAAAGCTCCGTTTGAAATTGACGATCAAGATTTAGATTCAGTGGTGAGTCAAGTCAGAGCTAGAATCAAAGATGTCCCAGCTGTTAATGTACATGCAACAAAGGCATCTAGTTTTAAGCCAACGAATAATGTTATTTATTTTAAAGTTGCAAAGACTGATGAGCTAGAAACATTATTTGATCGTTTTAATGATAGTGATTTCTATGGTGAAGCAGAGCATGTTTTTGTGCCACATTTTACAATTGCACAAGGACTTTCAAGTCAAGAATTTGAAGATATTTTTGGACAAGTTGCTCTTGCAGGGGTAGACCATGAAGAAGTTATTGAAGATTTAACGTTATTAAGATTCGATGAAGAAGAAGACAAATGGAAAGAATTAGAAACATTTAAATTAGCATAATTATAAAAATAATGGGTAAGAGGTGACTCCGCCTACCCCTTAGATCTTTAGTATATAAAAAGTGAGTATATACCTATTTATTAGACAAATAGATATATACTCACTTTTTGTTTTATGAAAGCTATTACTAGATACAATTCAAATACTTTAAAATCGTTTATATTGTTATATTCTATATTTAAACAACAATACGTTAAAAATTAATGTTTTCTTTGTCTATGGCTAATAAAATACGTACCGTAAAATATAGCTAATACTAGGAAGACTAAGGATGAAAAGTAAAATGTATTATTTAAATTATTCGTAAATTGAGTAATTAATCCTCCAAATAATGGTCCAATCATTGAACCGAAACCTTGAATACTATTAAAAACACCCCAAGTTTCTTCTTGTTCATCACTTTTAATAAAGCGTGCCATAAAGGTATTCCAGGCAGGAAGTAAAATCCCATACATCAAACCAATCGCTAAGGCTATGATCCAAACTACATAAATGTTAAATATCATAGATAAGATAAATATTAAAACCATATATAAGAGGAAACCAGTTAAAATAACACCATACATAAAATTACGACTTCTATGATCAATTAATTTTGATAAAAAAAGCATTGAGAATGCACAACCTAAGCCACCTATAATGATAGCAACCGTATATTCAATAGTGCTCACTTTGACAACTTTTGTTGCATAAGTAGGTAAGATAGGTACTAAAGCAGAGATTGCAGCACCTTGTAATAAAATACCTGGAAATAATAATAAATGTCTTTTAGTAACGTCAACAATTTGACCTAACTGTTCCTTTACAGGTCGTGTATTATAGTTAGTCAATGTCACATTAACAAAATAATATAATATCCAAGCTATTAGAACGACTAAAGACATCATAAATGCAAATTTAGTTGGATGCAGTTTTACTAAAAAGTTCATGACAACCCAACCAACTAAAAGTCCAAGTAACCAAGCGAAATAGACATAGCCCATTTGTTTACCGCGTTTATCTTCTTCAACACTAGATAACATGATAACCCAAATAGGACTAACTGCAATACCTAGCATAATTGCACTTAGAATAATAACAACTGGTGATGCTGGAAACCAAATAACTAAAAATAAACTTAAAAACGCTAAGATAAACCCGGATGTTAAAACGGTACGAGCACCAAATTTTTTAAGTAAGAAACCTATAACAAAATTAGTAGTGGCATCCGCAATGAAATGTATTGAAAATGCTAAAGAGGTAATGGCAACAGCAATCGATGTTACAGTTGGCAAATAATTAATATAACTTAGTATATACATACCTCTAGCAAATTCCATTAAGAAGAGAATGACCAGCATTAAAATAAAGTTTCTCTTGTTAGCATAATTACTTAACGAAGAATCGTGCATATAAAGGAACCCTTCCATAAATATCTTGTGGTAGTGAAGAATGACCTAACATATTTAATAAGTCTCTACATAGTTTTTCAGTTGAATGGTTTATATTGTTGTTTTTCATTTGATCGGTCATGGCTAATAATTGTTCTTCGTTGGTCGTTAATTCAGCTACTATATTAACTGCATCATCAGGAGTATGCGCAATTTTACCAAACCCTTGTTGTTCAAAAAATAAAGCATTTTCTAATTCTTGTCCTGGAGCAGGATTTAAAAAGATCATAGGAATATGTCGAGATAAGCCTTCAGATATTGTAATACCACCGGGCTTAGTAATCATTAATTGACTTGAAGCCATCCATTCATTCATATGTTTAGTGTATCCTAAAATTAAGACGTTTGAATTAGATTTAAACTGCTGTTGTAGTGAACGTTTTAAATCTTTACTATTACCGCATATCATCACTACTTGTGCATTTGGACTTTGTGATAATATGTCAGTTATCATCGTATTAAAGCCACTAGAAACGCCGAACGCACCTGCAGACATTAAAATAATATGTTTATTAGGGTCTAAGTTATGTTTATTAAGCCACTGATTACGATCAATATGTTCTTCAAATTTATTCGCAATTGGAATTCCTGTTACTTTAACATGGTCGGCTGGTATGCCCACTTCAATGAAATCTTGTTTAGTCTCTTCAGTGGCTACATAATAACGTTCAGAATGTGGCGTCACCCAGTTTTTATGTAAACGATAATCTGTTAAGACCGTTGCGATTGGAATATTAATATTAAATTGTTCAGTTAATACTGACATTACTGGGGTAGGAAATGTCATTAAAATTAAGTCAGGTTTTTCTTTAATTAACAAATTGATTAATTTATTTAGTCCATAATATTTGTAGAAACATTTATCTAACTTATCTGGGCGGCTGTAATAAAACCCTTTATACATATTCCTAAAGTATTTAAAGCTATTGATATACCACTTTTTACAAATGGAAGTTAAAATAGGATGCGCCTCCATAAAAAGGTCGTGTTCAATAACGCTTAAATGATCTAAATTCATATCATTTAATTGCTTAACGATACTTTGAGTAACTTGCATATGACCGTTACCGAAAGACCCAGTAATAATCAATATCTTTTTATTTTGAGTAACCATTAATAGCCACCCTCCGTTAATCTAAAAATTTAGTTTAAGTGTAACTTATTTTTCATTATTATAAAAGAAATAACGCTAATTTAATGATGAAGTTGAGGTTGAGTCAAAAAAGTTGACGTATTGTATTGGCATCAACAATTATAGCTAAAATAACTTTAGAAGAATTTTAACTAATGTTATTAGAAAGTATCGTAATAGTTATGTTGAAAAATTTTTGATTCAAAAAAAGTACAGTAGTTAATTATAGCATAATTTTTGTTACTGTTAGTTATAATAATTAAGTTATATCTCAGATTAAAAAACATATTATATGAAGAAATACGAAATATATTGGAAATATACTATCATTATCATAGTTGATTATAGCTTATTAAAAATAATTATAAATTTATAAACACAGTTAAAACGTGTATAATAGAACTATTGTAAAAAAAGGAGCGGTTCAGTTTGAATGCGAATACGTTGTTTGAAAAAATTAAAGTAAAACGTGTCATAGGTACTTTAAATAGAGAAATTGAAGATATAACTACTGATTCACGTACTGCTACAGCAGGTAGTATTTTTGTAGCTTCAGTAGGTTATACGGTTGATAGCCATAAATTTTGTCAAAATGTAGTAAATCAAGGATGTAATGTTATTGTTGTCAATAAAGAACAACAATTGTCTGGAGATGTTACACAGGTTATAGTGCCAGATACTTTAAGAGTTGCGAGTATATTAGCACATACATTATTTAATTATCCAAGTCATCAACTTATAACTTATGGTGTGACTGGTACAAATGGTAAAACATCGATTGCAACAATGATACATTTGATTAATAGAAAATTACATAAAAATAGTGCCTATTTAGGTACAAATGGTTTTCAAATTAATGAGACTAAAACAAAAGGGGCCAATACAACACCAGAAACTGTGTCATTAACTAAGAAAATTAAAGAAGCAGTTGATGCTGGTGCTGAATCTATGACGTTAGAAGTATCAAGTCATGGTTTAGTACTAGGCCGTTTAAGAGGTGTTGAATTTGATGTTGCTATTTTCTCAAATTTAACGCAGGATCATTTAGATTTTCATGGCACAATGGAAGCATATGGTCATGCTAAATCTTTATTATTTAGTCAACTAGGTGAAGACTTAGCGAAAGAAAAATATGCTATTGTCAATAATGATGATGATTTTTCACATTATTTAACTACTGTCACACCTTATGAAGTATTTACTTACGGTATTGACAATGATGCACAATTCACAGCTACAAATATACATGAGTCATTGCAAGGTGTAACTTTTGATTTTGAAACACCATTTGGTAGTTACGCTGTAAAATCTCCATATGTAGGTAAATTTAATATTTCTAATATAATGGCAGCAATGATTGCAGTATGGAGTAAAGGCGTATCATTAGAAGATATTATTAAGGCAGTTGAACATCTTGAACCTGTAGAAGGTAGATTAGAAGTATTAGATCCTTCATTACCGATAGACTTGATTATTGATTATGCACATACTGCTGATGGTATGAATAAATTGATTGATGCTGTAAAACCATTCGTTAAACAAAAATTAATCTTTTTAGTTGGTATGGCTGGAGAACGTGATTTAACTAAGACACCAGAAATGGGTAGTGTTGCATGTAGAGCTGATTATGTTATCTTTACACCAGATAATCCTGCAAATGACGACCCGAAAATGTTAACAGCAGAGTTAGCTAAAGGTGCAACACATGACAATTACATTGAATTCGATGACCGTGCAGCAGGTATTAAACATGCTATCGATGTTGCAGAACCAGGTGATACAGTAGTCTTAGCTTCAAAAGGGCGTGAACCATATCAAATCATGCCAGGTCATGTTAAAGTACCACATCGAGATGATTTAATAGGTTTAGAAGCGGCATATAAAAAATTTGGCGGTGGCCCAATTGATCATTAAACAGTTGATTGACAATCATCTAAAGTTGAATGTTTATATTGAAATACCAACTAATCAAATGTTATTGATAGCTATTCCAGAGTGGTTTTGGTCTGTGGAACTACCACTTACAACTAATAAAGACGAGTGCTATGAAGAATTATTAATGCAGTTATTTGTATTTAAAGAAGAAAATGAAGCGCAGTTTATCGCGCAACAACTTACTCATTGGATTGACACATATAAAAAGGAGCATGATTCATGAATTTAAAGCAAGAAGTAGAGTCTAGAAAGACATTTGCAATTATTTCTCATCCAGATGCTGGGAAAACAACATTAACAGAAAAATTACTATATTTTAGTGGTGCCATACGTGAAGCAGGTACAGTTAAAGGTAAGAAAACTGGTAAATTTGCTACAAGTGACTGGATGAAAGTAGAACAAGAACGTGGGATTTCAGTAACATCTTCAGTAATGCAGTTTGATTATGATGATTATAAAATTAACATTTTAGATACACCAGGACATGAAGACTTTTCAGAAGATACTTATAGAACTTTAATGGCAGTAGATAGTGCGGTAATGGTGATTGACTGTGCTAAAGGAATTGAACCTCAAACTTTGAAATTATTTAAAGTTTGTAAAATGCGTGGTATCCCAATATTTACTTTTATCAATAAATTAGACCGAGTTGGTAAAGAACCATTTGAATTATTGGATGAAATTGAGGAAACTTTGAACATTGAAACATACCCTATGAATTGGCCGATTGGTATGGGTCAAAATTTCTTTGGTATTATTGATAGAAAAACTAAAACAATCGAACCATTTAGAGATGAAGAAAATCTACTTCACTTAAATGACGACTTTGAATTACAAGAGTCACATGCGATTGTTAATGACAGTGCATTTGAACAAGCGATTGAAGAAATGATGTTAGTCGAAGAAGCTGGAGAAACATTTGACGATGAAGCGTTGCAAAATGGTGATTTAACACCTGTGTTCTTTGGTTCAGCATTAGCAAATTTCGGCGTGCAAAATTTCTTGAATGCTTATGTAGATTTTGCCCCTATGCCTCATGCAAGACAAACTAAGGAAGATATAGAAGTAAGTCCATATGATGATGATTTCTCAGGGTTCATCTTTAAAATTCAAGCCAATATGGATCCTAAGCACCGTGATAGAATCGCATTTATGAGAGTTGTCAGCGGCGCATTTGAACGAGGAATGGATGTGACACTGCAACGTACTAACAAAAAACAAAAAATTACCCGTTCAACTTCTTTTATGGCTGATGATAAAGAAACAGTTAATCATGCAGTTGCTGGAGATATTATTGGATTATATGATACAGGTAATTATCAAATTGGAGATACGATAGTTGGAGGTAAACAACATTTTAGTTTCCAAGACTTACCACAATTTACACCTGAAATTTTTATGAAAGTATCACCTAAGAATGTTATGAAACAAAAACATTTCCATAAAGGTATTGAGCAATTAGTTCAAGAAGGTGCCATCCAGTATTATAAAACATTGCACACGAATCAAATTATTTTAGGTGCTGTTGGTCAACTGCAATTTGAAGTCTTTGAGCATCGTATGAATAATGAATATAATGTAGATGTTGTAATGGAACCAGTTGGTCGTAAAATTGCCCGATGGATTGAAAATGAAGATGAGGTAAGCGATAAAATGAATACTTCAAGATCGATATTAGTGAAAGATAGATATGATCAATTAGTATTCTTATTTGAAAATGATTTTGCAACAAGATGGTTTGAAGAAAAATTCCCTGAAGTAAAATTATATAGTCTATTATAAGATTCAATAAGTATTAAAATTTGTAATATAATAAGAAAAATAAATTGTATTCATAAAGAGAACTATGTATACTGTATGGTAACAAATAAATTACCTATGACATGTTGTCTGAGGGGAGTAACTTAAGAATTATACAGTAGATATAATTCGACACTTTATCGTCATTACGGAGTCGAACTTCCGGTAAAGTGAGCAACTCATATTGCTTAGTGAGACCTTTGCTAAATTTTTAGCATGGGTCTTTTTATTTGAAAACGATATATGTTTTGTATTTTGGTTCTCTCCCAAATTGGACTGATACATAATTATTTTTTAGCCTCGCTTTCCTAGGGTGCTGTCTCAGCCTGTAGTCTTCGCCTAGCACTGCTCCCTCAGGAGTCTCGGCTTCAAATTAATTTTAGTTTTAAAATTATTTATTTTTTATTTATCAATCCTGAAAAATAGAGAACCTGTATTTTGAGCTATGTTGATAAAGGTCACATCTATAATTGTTGAATGTAACAACATAATTTTACAAAGCATAGGTAAGTTATATATTAAAAGGAGTTGTACAGTGATGGATCCAAGTTTGATTCTGCCTTATTTATGGGTGCTCGTTGTTTTAGTATTTTTAGAAGGTTTATTAGCAGCAGATAATGCCATTGTTATGGCAGTTATGGTAAAACATTTACCGCCGGAACAACGAAAAAAAGCGTTGTTTTATGGTTTACTAGGTGCATTTGTATTTAGATTTATCGCACTATTTTTAATCAGTATTATTGCAAATTTTTGGTTTATACAGGCCGCTGGAGCAATATATCTTATTTATATGTCTATCAAAAATCTGTATCAATTCTTTAATCATGATAAAAGTGGTGAAACACATCAAACTGGCGATGACCATCACTATGATGAGTCAGGTGTAGAAATTAAAGCAAGCAATCAGTCATTCTGGGGTACGGTATTTAAAGTTGAATTTGCTGATATCGCTTTTGCAATTGATTCTATGTTAGCAGCATTAGCAATTGCTGTTACACTACCGAAATTAGGTATTCATTTTGGTGGTATGGATCTTGGTCAATTTAGTGTGATGTTCTTAGGTGGTATGATAGGTGTTATCTTAATGAGATTTGCTGCAACTTGGTTTGTTGAATTATTAAATAAATATCCAGGTTTAGAAGGTGCAGCCTTTGCCATTGTTGGATGGATAGGTATTAAATTAGTCATTTTAGTATTAGCGCATCCCGATATTAAAATTTTACCTGAATCATTTCCACATACAGTATTATGGCAAGCTATTTTCTGGACAGTACTATTATTATTAGTTGCTATTGGATGGTTTGCTTCAGTTGTTAATAATAAAAAGACTAA
Source organism: Staphylococcus simiae (assembly GCF_002902085.1). Classification (GTDB taxonomy): domain Bacteria; phylum Bacillota; class Bacilli; order Staphylococcales; family Staphylococcaceae; genus Staphylococcus; species Staphylococcus simiae. The sequence goes on along the minus strand of NZ_PPQR01000066.1, from coordinate 6,426 downwards.
TAAATAATATTTAGATATTACTTATATTTTTGTATAAGGAACTTTTTTGACTTATGGTTAAAGGTTCCTTATTTTTTATGTCATTTAAATCAGCGACGTTGAAAATGCTAGTGAGAAGCATTGTAAAGTGAAATTTTATAGAAAAGTCATAGATTTCTAAGCAAGAAGTACGTTAATATGGCATAATAAGTAGTGATTTAATTGAATGGAGTGGACATAAGTGGATAAGGGTCAAAAGCATGTAATACCAAAAAGCCAATATCGACGTAAGAAACGTAAATTTTTTGAAGAAGAAGAGTTAAAAGACAAGCAACAACATAGTCATCAAGATGAACAACTTACATCATCTGAAGATGAAGAAACACAATCACCTAGAGATGCACAACCACAATCACCTAATGAAACAAAAGATACAAATGAAGATAGTCATCCTAATGCATTACGTCATTATGACAATAGTGACAAGACAAATATAGAAGATGCTAATGAACATGATGACAAGATAACAACTGATCAAGAAATTGACGACAAGCAACAATCTGCATCTGATTCTTTAAAAAAGCAAACTAATTCAAATGTCACAGATCAATTGGATAACTCAACAAGTAATCGTGATGATGACAAGGTATTAGATATGCAAGATCAAAATAATCGTCATAAATCACTGACATTACCTGAAGAACAGCAATTAAAACGACAACAACATGGTCAAGACAAAGTATTAATTAGTAATCAGGATTCACGCCAAGATCGTCACGACAATACTAACAAAATAGACGAAGAAGAACTACGAGAAAGCGAAGAAGATATAGTACATAATGACAATCATAAAAGTGCTCAAACAACAGATACCGCAAAGACTAAGGACGCTACTGTTAGAGCACAACAATTTAATAGTGATGAAGAAAACGCACGTAATCAAGAAAATCAGCATAATAAATCGTTAAATGCTGATAAAAATGAAAAAGTTATCGCGCACAACAAAGAAACAACACCGAAATTAGATTCGGATTCTCAAACCAAGCAACAACAAAATAACAATAACAAGAAGTCTACATCTACAACGAAAGCACAACAAAGAAAAGCTACTCAATCATCAGAAATATCAACTAATAAGTATGGCTCAGATAGTAAAGATATGTCGCAATATAGTGAAATTATTAAACGATTTTGGCACATGTATTGGCCTAAAATTGTTATTTTAGTTGGTATCATCATTTTAATAGTAATTTTAAATGCCATTTTTAATCATGTTAATGATAATGATAAAGGTATGGATAATAGTCAACAAAGTAAAGATGCTTATACGACAACTATGAAGAATGCTAATAATACTGTTAAATCTGTTGTGTCAGTTGAAAATAATACTGAAAAGGATACGTCTATTCCTAAAGATAAAAATGCTTCTGAAGACGAAATTGGTTCAGGTGTCATTTATAAAAAATCTGGTGACACTGTATATATAGTAACGAATGCGCATGTTGTTGGTAAAAAAGATCAACAAAAAATAACCTTTGCTAATAATAAAAGTGTGATTGGCAAAGTTTTGGGTAAAGATAAATGGTCAGATTTAGCAGTTATTAAAGCAACGTCAAAAGACCCAACTACGAAAGAAATCACTTTTGGTGATTCTAATCACATTGTTTTAGGTGAACCTATTATAGTTGTAGGAAATCCACTTGGTGTTGATTTTAAAAGTACAGTTACTGAAGGCATTATTTCTGGATTAAATAGAAACGTACCTATTGATTTTGATAAAGATAACAAATACGATATGCTAATGAAAGCATTCCAAATTGATGCTTCTGTTAACCCAGGTAATTCAGGCGGAGCTGTAGTAAATAGAGAAGGTAAATTAATTGGTATTATCTCGTTAAAAATAGATATGCCGAATGTTGAAGGCATGTCATTTGCATTACCTGTGAATGAGGTGCAAAGAATCACACATGATTTAGAAACTAAAGGTAAAATAAAATACCCTGACATAGGTATGACAATGACTAATATCGCAGATTTATCGTCTTATGAACGACAATCTATTAAATTACCACAAAGTATTAATAATGGTGTTGTAGTTAAGAATGTTGATTCTAAGTCATTAGCTCAAAAAGCAGGACTGAAAAAAGATGATGTTATTGTCGAACTAGACGATAAATTGATAGAAGATGATTTACATTTTAAACAAGTTTTATTTAGTCATAAATATAATTTGAAACCACTGACTGCAAAAATATATAGAGATGGAAATGAAAAGGAAATCACTCTAAAATTGAAATAATGTTGAGGTGAATGTAGTGTCCATATTTAGCCAGTTTTTAAAAAAATCGAGTCCTCAACAAGGTATTGTAATGTACTATTTGGTAGCGATTGTAGTGGCGTTCTTACTATTGAATTTACCTTATGTTCATAAGCCTGGTGTCGAAGTTAATCCGATAGACACATTGTTTGTCGCTGTATCTGGTATTAGCGTGACAGGTTTATCGCCCGTTAGTATTGTTGACACGTACTCCGTATTTGGTCAACTTATTATATTAGTTATATTAAATATTGGCGGTATTGGAGTCATGGCTATTGGTACAATGCTCTGGGTTGTACTTGGCAAACACATTGGTATTAGAGAACGACAATTAATCATGCTTGATAATAATAAAAATACGATGAGCGGAACTGTCAAACTAATTATTGATATTGTTAAATCAATATTTGTTATTGAACTTGTTGGTGCGTTATTATTAGCGTTTTATTTTTACCGGGATACGCCAGACTTAAAATATGCATTAATGCAGGGCATATTTGTATCGATATCTGCTACAACGAATGGCGGTTTAGATATTACTGGTAAATCACTCATTCCGTATGCTCATGATTATTTTGTTCAAGCGATTGTGATATTTTTAATCGTCTTAGGTTCAATAGGCTTTCCAGTATTACTTGAATTAAAAGCTTATATTCAAAATAGAGTAACTAATTTTAGATTTTCGTTATTTACTAAAATTACAACATCTACATATTTGTTTCTATTTATTGTAGGTGTGTTAACGATACTACTATTTGAGCATAATCATGCTTTTAAAGGACTAAGTTGGCACCAATCACTATTTTATTCTTTATTTCAATCAGCTACTACGAGAAGTGCAGGTTTACAAACTTTAGATGTCACTCAATTAAGTGATCCAACAAATATCATTATGGGGCTATTAATGTTTATCGGTTCATCACCAAGTTCTGTGGGTGGAGGAATCAGAACAACAACATTTGCTATTGTTATATTATTTTTAATTAATTTTAGTAATAATGCTGATAAAACTTCTATTAAAGTATTTAACAGAGAAGTACATATCATGGATATTCAGCGTTCATTTGCAGTTTTTACAACGGCATCTATTTTGACATTTGTTAGTATGATCATAATTTCTGCTACTGAAAATGGTAAATTAACATTCCTACAAGTATTTTTTGAGGTGATGTCAGCCTTTGGAACATGCGGATTATCTCTAGGTGTTACTAGTGATATTAGTGATGTGTCTAAAATAGTTTTAATGGTACTCATGTTTATCGGACGTGTTGGATTGATTTCGTTTATTATTATGATTGCTGGTAGACGTGAGCCAGATAAATATCATTATCCAAAAGAACGTATTCAAATTGGATAATATAATAGTTAGAAATGATTAACTAAATGATGACAAGGTTAGGACAGATTAAATATGTTCTTTCAAAGTGGCCATATAAATGGAGCTTTGTAGTATACATATTAATCTATAGTTCTAACCTTTTTCTTATGTAATAGTAGTTATCTAACAAATAATATTTTTATCATGTTAAACTAAGGACAATGAGAGGTGTAAAGATATGGAGAAGAATGAAAATATTAACGTTGAAATAATAGCCACGTCAGATATGCATAGTCATTTTTTAAATGGTGATTATGGTTCTAATATATATAGAGCGGGAACATATGTTGATCAAATAAGAGAACATAATAGTAATGTGATTTTACTTGATAGTGGAGGTAGCTTAGCGGGTTCATTAGCTGCTTATTATTATGCTATAGTTGCACCTTATAAACGTCATCCTATGATTAAATTAATGAATCGTATGCAGTATGATGCAAGTGGTGTAAGTCCAAGTGATTTTAAGTTTGGTTTATCTTTTTTAACTCGCTCAATTGCTTTAGCTAGGTTTCCATGGTTATCGGCTAATATTGAATATAATGTCACTAAAGAACCATATTTTTCAACACCTTATACTATTAAACAATTTGATGATTTGAGAATTGCAATTGTGGGAGTAACTGCTGATGGCTTAATGGAAAATGAGTATGCCGAAATGGAACAAGATGTAACGATTGAAAAGACTTTGTTAGCATCGAAACGTTGGATTAGGTACATTCATGAAGCAGAAGAACCTGACTATTTAATTGTGATATATCATGGTGGTTTAGATAAGATTAGTGACAATACTACGACTAAAAAGTCTAATTCTAATGAAGCGGAAAAATTAATGGAAGAAATTGGTGTTATTGATTTAATGATTACAGCCCACCAACACCAAACAATCATTGGAGAAAATGATGACACCGTTTATGTTCAAGCAGGACAAGATGCTAAAGAATTAGTACATTTGTCACTGTGTTTTAATAAGCGTACGACAACATATGAAGCAGAGTGTGTAGAGTCGCAAGTTATCAATTTGAATCGCTATGACGAAAGTAAGCAATTACTAGAGTTAACTTTTTATGATCGTAAAGCAGTTGAATATTGGTCTCAAGAAGTTGTTAGTGATGACACTTTGAAGTTAGCTGTTAATGGACTTCAAGATTTAGTAAGTCAACCACATCCATTTTCACAATTATTACATGATGCCATCAAATTAGCTTACGATAATACTATTACTTGTGTTCATGTTCCGAAAAATGGGGAACGTGGCTTAGTTGGGCAAATACGTAATAAAGATTTATATGAAGCGTATCCATACCCTGATAAACCGATTGATTTAACTATTAAGGGTCAAAACATTAAAGATATTTTAGAATATAGTTATGCACATTTAGAATTTCATCAACAAGTACTGTCGTTAACAATTATTGACGAAACGTTGTGCACGATTTGGCAAGGCTTTAATTATACAATTGATATGGAGAGACAACCATTTGATAGAGTGACATTGTACAATATAGATTTAGCTAAAAGTTATAGAATAACGATGACCGATTATTGTTATAGAAATTATAAAAACTATCTTGCAGGTGCAATCATTCATCATGCAACAAGTGATACGATGAGTAGTTTGATTGCTAAATTAATAAATAATCAAGCGTACCAAGTCGTAGTTAATGATAATTTTAATATTAAAAACTAGACAATAGAGTTACGACAAATAAGCGTTGTCACAATGATAAAAAGATCATTTCCAACGATAAAAGCAAAAACTTTTCTTAGCCCTCAGACTAAGAAAAGTTTTTAACCGTTAAATATTAATAAAAGAATAATAGCCGCAATTTGTGCTATAGAAGTTGTTGCGATACGTCTTGTATATTCATAACTAATAGATAAGATAATTTGAGCGATAAAAATAAAGAAAACAATCCACCAATTATCTAAATAGATAAATAATGAACTAGAACAAAGTGCTGTGACAATAATGCTTACCCACGATGGTAGATGATATTGCTCTAAACATTTTTGTAGTACCGTACGCATATACAGTTCATGACAAGGTATAACGATTAATAATGTTACTAGCATTTGCCATTTCCAGTTAACTCCTGTACGCGATAATTCTTTAATTAAAGAAGCATAGCTTAAATCAGAAATTAGTAATGAACATAATAGTTGTATCACAATTAGTAATATGGCCGTTAAGATACCTACACCAATGGAAGTTAATAACCGTTTGGAATCTATATCTCTCTGGTAAAAGACATAGCTAATTCCAGCAATTAACATAATTCCAGTATAGAGGTACCAATATTCTTGATGTTCTCCCCACATAATAAATAAAATAATGTGGAATATTATGAAACTTATAATAAACCAAATTAAAGATTTTGAAATCTTATTCATTATCATTAACCTTCTTATTCAACGATTTTATATCGCTTATGATTGATAACAGTTTTTTCAGGTAAGTCAAGATCGTTAAAGTTTTCCATAATTGTTAAATCTACAATAACAGAGTTGTCGTTAATTTTTTCAACGCGTCCTTTTAAACCATCCATAAATTCAACAATATTACCTACTTCTGCAATAGTCATTTTAAGTCCTCCTTAAATCATAACTAAATTATATTGTACTAAAATTCACTAAACAAATAAACTATTAACATATGTTGTGTTGTCAATTTAAGTGCAACAGTTCGTCGCATAAAATTTCATAAGGTGAATTCCAATTTAAACACTTTCTTGGTCGATGATTAATAGCACCT
>NZ_PPQR01000065.1 GCF_002902085.1 Staphylococcus simiae | reverse complement strand
CCATACATATGAAATAATTTTTTTAAAGATTTATAATCCATATGACTACTCCTTATTAATCATATTTCTATATATAACGTTTATATATTGATATGATTATAGCAAAATTACTGAATTAATAACATATAATCTGTTAGTCTCCGAAAATTAATAACTTAGAGACTACATTATTCATTAAAATTTATGACATATATTATTGAATTGAAATGTTTTCTTTATTATTTATGATCACATTTAGTAGTTAATATCTTTACAACTCTTTTGCAAGTATCCTAACTATTATTGATTACTAAAAAATCAAAACAAAAACCGCTCAAAGTCACTTTAATAAGAAACTTCGAACGGTAATTGTTATAAACATGTTATTTTACTTTGTCTAGATCTAACCAATAGATCCTTCCATTTCAAATTTGATTAAACGGTTCATTTCAACAGCATATTCCATTGGTAATTCTTTAGTAAATGGTTCAATGAATCCCATAACGATCATTTCTGTCGCTTCTTCTTCAGAAATACCACGACTCATTAGATAGAATAATTGTTCTTCTGACACTTTAGACACTTTCGCTTCGTGTTCTAATGAAATTTGATCATTAAATACTTCATTATATGGAATTGTATCTGACGTTGATTCATTATCTAAAATTAACGTATCACATTCAATATTTGAACGTGCTCCTTTAGCATTACGTCCAAAATGAACAATACCACGGTAAACTACTTTACCACCATTTTTAGAGATAGATTTTGAAACAATTGTAGAAGATGTATTTGGTGCTTTATGAATCATTTTGGCACCAGCATCTTGAACTTGCCCTTTACCAGCAAAGGCAATAGATAATGTACTACCTTTAGCACCTTCACCTAATAGCACACAGTTTGGATATTTCATAGTTAACTTAGAACCTAAGTTACCATCAACCCATTCCATGTTACCATTTTCATGAACAAATGTACGTTTAGTAACTAAGTTATAAACATTATTAGCCCAGTTTTGAATTGTAGTATAACGAACATGAGCATCTTTATGCACGATAATTTCAACTACAGCTGAGTGAAGTGAACTAGTAGTGTATACAGGAGCAGTACAACCTTCTACATAATGTACTGACGCTCCTTCATCTGCGATAATTAAAGTACGCTCGAATTGTCCCATATTTTCAGAGTTGATTCTGAAATATGCTTGTAATGGCGTATCTAATTTAATATTTTTTGGTACATAGATGAATGAACCACCTGACCATACAGCTGAGTTTAAAGCTGCAAATTTATTATCAGCTGCTGGAATAACTGAAGCAAAATATTCTTTGAATATATCTTCATTTTCTTGAAGTGCACTATCAGTATCTTTAAAGATAATACCTTTTTCTTCAAGTTCTTTTTCCATGTTATGATAAACAACTTCTGATTCATATTGAGCTGACACACCAGCTAAGTATTTTTGTTCAGCTTCTGGAATACCTAATTTATCAAAAGTACGTTTGATTTCCTCAGGTACTTCATCCCAAGAACGTTCTGCTTGTTCAGAAGGTTTGACATAATATGTGATGTCATCAAAGTTTAATTCTGATAAATCGCCACCCCATTGAGGCATAGGCATTTTATAAAATAATTTTAATGATTTAAGACGGAAATTTAACATCCATTCCGGCTCATTTTTCATATTTGAAATTTCTCTAACGATATTTTCAGTTAAACCACGTTCTGATCTGAAAATGGAAACATCTTCGTCGTGGAATCCATATTTATAATCCCCAACATCAGGTGCTTGTTTAGCCATTTCAATCACTCCTTAAATATATTTACAACGTCTTACGTGAATTTTCATTTTTTGGTGTAAATCACATTATAACAATTTGACTATGACATTCAAATTTACATTTAATGAATAGGATTGCCGAATTTTATTATAATGATAATACAACATTAATTATTCTTCCTCAGTTGTACCTTCTGATTTACCTTCTTTTTCAATTGTACCTTTTTCTAATGCTTTCCATGCTAAAGTAGCACATTTAATACGTGCAGGAAATTGAGAAACACCTTGTAAAGCTTCAATGTCACCCATATCCTCCGTAATCACATAGTCATCTCCAAGCATCATTTTCGTAAATTCTTGACTCATTTGCATAGCTTCACCTAGTGAATGACCTTTAACAGCTTGTGTCATCATTGATGCACTAGCCATTGATATTGAACAACCTTCACCATCGAATTTAGCATCTTTAATGATACCATCTTCAATATCGAATGTAAGTCGAATACGGTCACCACAAGTTGGATTATTCATATCTACTGTCATAGATCCGTTATCTAATATACCTTTATTTCTAGGATTTTTGTAATGATCCATAATTACAGATCTATATAATTGATCTAAATTATTAAAATTCATAAGAGAAAAACTCCTTCGTTTGTTTCAAGGCATTAACTAACTGATCAATGTCTTCTTTTGTGTTGTATATATAAAAACTAGCTCTTGCTGTAGAAGATACGTCTAACCATTTCATTAATGGTTGCGCACAGTGATGTCCAGCACGCACAGCAACACCTTCAGTATCAACAGCTGTTGCTACATCATGTGGATGAATATCTTGTAAATTAAATGTGATGACAGCTGCACGACGATCTTTTGGAGGACCATAAATTTCTAGACCTTCAATTGTTGACATTTGTTCATACGCATACTCAGTCAATTGTTGTTCGTGCTGATGAATTGCATCAAGACCTAATTTATCAAGGTAACGTATTGCTTCTCCTAAGCCAATTGCTTGAGCAATTAGTGGTGTACCTGCTTCAAATTTAGTTGGTAAATCTGCCCATGTTGCATCATATTTACTAACAAAATCTATCATATCTCCACCATATTCTACTGGTTCCATGTCTTGCAATAAGTGACGTTTCCCAAATAACACACCAATACCAGTTGGTCCTAACATTTTATGGCCGCTAAAACTATAAAAATCTGCATCCATATCTTGCATATCTAGTGCCATATGTGGCGCAGCTTGTGCACCATCGACACTGATAATAGCACCATGTTCATGTGCAATTTCAGCAATAGTTTTAACATCATTTATCGTTCCTAAAACATTAGATACATGAGCAATAGCAACTATTTTAGTTTTATCATTTATTGTTGCTTTAACATCTTCAATATTTAGTTCACCATCTGCAGTCATTGGAATAAATTTCAAAGTAGCATTTTTACGTTTGGCTAATTGTTGCCAAGGAACAATATTAGCATGATGTTCCATCTCAGTAACTACAATTTCGTCACCTTCACTGACATTAGCATCACCATAACTACGTGCCACGATATTAATAGAAGCTGTTGTACCTCTAGTAAAAATGATTTCTTCAAAATATTTGGCATTAATGAAGCGTCGCACTGTTTCTCGAGCACCTTCATATGCATCTGTTGCCAATGAACCTAACGTATGAACACCACGATGTACATTCGAATTGTAGCGTTTATAATAATCATCTAGTACATCTAACACCTGAACAGGCGTTTGACTCGTAGCAGTTGAATCTAAATAAGCTAAGCGTTTCCCATTGACTTGTTGGTCTAATATTGGAAAGTCTTTCATCACTTCATTTACATCAAATGATTGTTCGGTCACGTTGTTCACGACCTTTCTTAATTTAAAATCTATACTTTAAACAGAGTGAAGTAATTAATGGTTAATCGCACATTAATCACTTCATCTTCATTATATTTAAATGATTTGCAAAATATTATTTAGTGATTTTGCGTTCAATCACTTGTCTTAATTGACGTTTAACATCTTCAATTGGTAATTCACGTACAACTGGATCTAAGAAACCATGAATAACAAGTCGTTCAGCTTCTTGTTGAGAAATACCACGACTCATTAAATAATATAGTTGTTGTGGATCTACTCGTCCTACTGAAGCTGCATGTCCAGCTTGAACATCGTCTTCATCAATTAATAAAATTGGGTTAGCATCTCCACGTGCGTGTTCAGATAACATTAAGACACGTGATTCTTGATTGGCTTCTGATTTCGTACCACCGTGCTTAATATAGCCTATACCATTAAATACAGATGATGCATGTTCTTTCATAACACCATGTTTTAGAATATAGCCATCTGTTTCTTTACCATATTGAACAATTTTAGATGTTAAATTAATTTTTTGATCTCCTGTACCTACTACTACTGATTTTAATGAACTTGTGGAACGGTCTCCAATTAAGTTTGTTGTATTATCAATAATTTGACTACCTTCATTCATTAAACCAAGCGCCCAATTAATTGAAGCATCTCTTTCAGTCATACCACGACGAATGATGTGACCAGTAAATCCTTTATCTAAATAGTCTACTGAACCATACGTCACATTTGAGTTAGCTCCAGCGATAACTTCTGACACAATATTAATTTGATTGCCTTCACCAGAAGCGTTAGATAAATAGTTCTCAACATATGTTACTTCTGCACTTTCTTCAGTAACAATAATGACGTGGTTATAAATACTCGCATCTTCATCATCATGTAAGACAACATATTGTATTGGATCTTCTACAACTACATTTTTAGGTACGTAAACAAATAATCCCCCATTAACTAATGCAGTGTGTAATGCAGTCAAACGGTGTTCATCTACTGTTACCGCTTCTGTCATATAATATTTTTGTACTAAATCACTATGATTAATTAAAGCTTCTTCAAGACCTTCAACAATCACACCATTACTAGATGCTTGTTCAGATACTTGTGTATAAGCTAATGAATTATTATGTTGAATTACTAAATTTTTGGAGTTCTCAATATCAATAATTTCTTTTACTGATTCAGGTAACTCTGAAAGTGATTCATAAGCTTTGCCTGTTACTTCATGTTGCTTAAATGAATCAAAATCCCATTTTCTTAATTTTGTTTTATCAGGTTTTGGCATTTCTAAAGTTTCTGTTAATTTCAAAGCTTTTTTACGTAATTCTGTCATCCAAGAAGGCTCTTTGTGGGCTTTAGAATAATCAACAAGTTGTTCTTCAGAAATGTTCAAAATATCAGTTGTCATAACTTCTTCCTCCTACTTGATGAAATTAAATTGTTAAAGTTAATGTTCGTTTTCATCATATATAGATGAACATCTCAGTCATTTTGAATAATTTAAATTCGATTATTCAGTCGCACCGAATTCTTCTTTAACCCATTCGTAACCTTCTTCTTCTAAACGTTTCGCTAATTCAGGACCGCCAGATTTCACTATTTTACCACCATACATTACATGAACTTTATCTGGAGTAATGTAATTTAAAAGACGTTGATAGTGCGTAATCATTAATGCACCAAAGTTCTCTCCACGCATTTGATTAATACCTTTAGATACTACTTTTAAAGCATCAATATCCAAACCAGAGTCAATTTCATCCAAAATTGCAAATTTAGGTTCTAGCATCATTAATTGTAAGATTTCATTACGTTTTTTCTCTCCGCCTGAGAATCCTTCATTTAAATAACGTTGAGCCATGTCTTTATCTATATCTAAGAAATCCATATTTTTATCTAATTTCTTAATAAATTGCATTAAGTTAATTTCTTGTCCTTCTTCACGTTTGGCATTAATTGCTGAACGCATGAAATCAGCATTAGTTACACCTGTAATTTCAGAAGGATATTGCATCGCTAAGAATAGTCCAGCTTTTGCTCTTTCATCCACTTCTAGTTCAAGGATATTTACGCCATCTAGCAATACTTCACCTTGTGTTACTTCATAACTTGGATGCCCCATAATTGCAGATGATAATGTTGATTTACCAGTACCATTTGGCCCCATAATTGCATGAATCTCATCAGTCTTAATTGTTAAATTAACACCTTTTAAAATTTCTTTATCCTCAATAGACACATGTAAGTCTTTGATTTCTAATGTTGATGCCATTTTATATTCCCTCCGTAAAATATAAAGATTTCCTGACTAGTTTATAATAATTTTAATTTGTAGTCAAAAAGCCTTTGTAATTATTCACTCCTTTAATTATAACTTACTTATTCCTTAATATAAACTACTTAAACCTTTTTATTAGATTTATTACTATAATGTACCAATTTTAATCTGGAAGAACTTTTAACTATAACTGATAATGACAGAGATAACTTTCTCAATGAATTTTACCTAAAATTAATACGTTATTATTTCACTTTATATTTTGAGATATGTTAATATGCTCGTTAACTAACAAAATAATTGTAAAGGAGCATCAAATGCAGCAGTTTAAATGGAAGAATATTTTAAAAGGATTTGCCATGGGTACAAGTGATTTAGTGCCTGGCGTAAGTGGAGGTACAATTGCTTTATTACTTGGTATTTATGATCAATTCATTTCTTCAATTAGCGGCCTATTTTCTAAACGTTTTTGGACTAGTATTCAATTTTTATTACCTATTGTATTAGGTATGTTATTAGCCATTGGAAGTTTAAGTAGTCTTTTTAATTATTTATTATTCGAACATCCTATTCCAACCATGTTCTTTTTTACTGGTCTCATCTTAGGTATTATTCCTTATTTATTAACAATATCAAACTTTAAAACAACTTTTACTGCTAAGCACTATGCTATGATTTGTCTCGGTGTCATTATACTCATCATTATTGCTTTTTTAAATAATGGTAATCAACATGCTGACGAAACAGTGTCATTATCAACCGGTATAATTATTAAATATTATTTAGCTGGCATGTGTGCATCGAGTGCAATGTTATTACCAGGCATCTCAGGATCGTTTATGTTACTTGTATTTGGTGCATACGGTACAGTCATGTACTCAATTTCAGAGCTTGTAAAATTAAATGTTAATGGTTTACCGATTTTAGTTATATTAGGTTTGGGAGTATTAAGCGGTTTTTTATTATCAAGCAAAGTCATTCATTATTTTTTACATCATCATAAGTACATGACTTTAGCTCTTATTATCGGATTTGTTGTAGGATCGTTATATGCTGTCTTTCCTGGTGTACCACCTTCAACAATAAGCTGGATAGTATCAATACTAACTTTAGTTAGTGGTTTAATCGTTAGTTTACTTTTAGGTAAGTTGAGTAATAATGGCAATTAATAACAATATTTGCTAAATTTAAAATGATTGACAAAAAAATAAAGGCAAAGCTGTGAATCATGACACAACCTTGCCTTTTGCTTTATTATTAATCTTCTTTATTACCTTTAACTTTGTCGATTAAGTCGTTAGCTTTATCTTTGGCATTTTCAACAAATTCTTTTGCTTTGCCTGAAGCTTTGTCTTCTTTGCCTTCATTTTCTAAATTTTTATTATCAGTAACGTTACCTACTGTTTCTTTAACATTACCTTTTGCTTGTTCAAATTTACTTTCGTCTGCCATAATAAATTCCTCCTTGTTATACTTGATGTAATGTATATTTACCCAGAAGAAAATTTGCTAAACATGATATGACATAAATTTATTGACTTAATTAGATATTTTTCTGGAGCCTTTTTGAAAACGCTGATAATTTACCATTAAATTTAAAAATACAACAACAGCTGCAATTCCTGTAAATTTCCAATTTGAAGTACTTAACGATACAACAAACATTAATAACAATATAATGATATTAATCATAACTGCTACTTTAAATTTCGGAGTCATATATTTCACCTCATTTTATTGTAAGTTATAATTTAAGTTTAAATGACCTAACTTTACAAAACAATAGATAATGGGAGTGGGACAGAAATAAATTTTATATAAAATTTATTTCGTAGTCCCACCCCGGCAAGACTGACTAGGTTTTCAAAATGGTGATTTTTCAACATTTTGAAAACCAGACAGTTACTGCCAAATGCTTAAATTTAAGTGTAAAATACATTTTGTCCCAGGCTCATTGGCAACTTACCTGTTTAGTATTATATTTCAGCATATGAACTAAAATCACTTTAATTTATATATACAAAGGATGATTCCTATTTACTTATTTTAGCTATTTTTACATTTATTAGTGCAGGTATTAGTTTGGGTTATTCTATTGAAGCTTGTATTAAAACAAAGCAAAAAATGCTTATTATACAGTTGCACGGAGTTTATCATTATTTATTATTGGTATGGTAATTTTAATGTATCACATCAATGCCTTTTTAATTACAATGTCATTATTAATAATTTTCACACAGTTTTTTGATGGTCTAATCGGCTTGAAATATCGACAACGTTTTAAAACGATTGGACCAATCACAACTGCAATATTTCATTTGTTATTGGGAGTGGGACAGAAATAATTATTTCAAAACAAATTATTTCATAGATGCCCGTCTTGCACATTAATGTAAAATCCACACATGGATTTTTGATGACGGGTCCCTTCCACCCCGGCAAAGCTGACTAGGTTAGTAAAACGTTGATAAATCAACATTTTACAAATCAGACAGTTACTGCCAAATGTTTAATATTAAGTATAAATGCTTTATGCCCCTGGCTCATTTAAATGCAAAAATGCCAACTTCATTTCATCGTGAAGTTGGCATCTATTTTTACTATTTATTTCGCTGGTACAACTGATCCATTATATTTTTCGTTAATATAATCTTTAATCTCTTTAGAATGCAATACTTCCATTAAAGCTTTGATTTTCTTATCGTCTTTATGACCTTCTTTAACAGCAATTAAGTTTGCATATGGATTGTTTTCTGCTTTTTCAATAGCAATTGAATCTTTTTTAGGATTTAATTTTTGCTCAATAGCAAAGTTTGAATTAATGATTACAGCGTCAGCATCTTGGTTTTGATAAATTTTAGGTAAGAATTCTGCTGATTGTTTATTATTAAATTTAATATCTTTTTTGTTTTCTATAATATCACTAAATTTAGCATCTTCAATTTTAACGCCTTTTTTAATTTTAATTAGTCCATCATCAACAAAGAATTTCAAGAAACGTCCTTGTTCAGCTGGATTATTTGATACGTATACTGTTGCACCTTTTGGTAAGTCTTTTAAACTTTTATATTTTTTAGAATATACAGCCATTGGTTCTAAATGCACGTTACCAGCACTTTCAATTTTGTAACCTTTATCTTTTTTCTCAGTATTTAAATAAGGTGTATGTTGGAAGAAGTTAGCATCTACTTCACCTTTATCTAATAATTTGTTTGGTGTTGTATAGTCATTAATAACTTTGACATCAAGTTTATAACCTTTTTTTTCTAATAAAGGTTTAGCTTTTTCTAGAATTTCTGCGTGTGGCGCAGGAGATGCACCAACTTTAATCGTTTTATCATCCTCTTTATTACCACATGCTGCTAATGCTACTGATAATGCTAATACTAAGATAAGACCTAATATTTTTTTCATTTAACAAACCCCCAGTTTTATCGTTTATCAAGTTTATTTGTAAACCAATCACCAATGAATTGGATTATAAATACTATAATTAAAATGAATACCGTAGAAACTAAAATGACATCATTTTGATTTCTTGTAAATCCTGTTAAGTAAGCTAGGTTACCTAAACCACCAGCACCAATAACACCTGCAACAGCTGTTGATCCAACTAAAGCAATTGCCGTAACCGTAATACCAGAAACTAATGCAGGCATTGCTTCAGGTAATAATACCTTTCTAATAACTGTCCAAGTATTAGCACCCATAGACCAAGCCGCTTCAATTACACCTTTATCAATTTCTTTAAAGGCAATTTCTACAAGTCTGGCATAGAATGGTGCTGCGCCAATAATTAATGCAGGTAATGCGCCTGTAGGACCACTAATTGTCCCTAATACTATACTCGTAAATGGTATTAACAATAATATTAAAATGATGAAAGGTATAGCTCTAAATAAATTTACGATAAATGATACTATCGTATAAAATATTCTTGCGCCTATAGATGTACCTTTAGCTGATAAGAACAATAGCACACCTAAGATAATACCGAATATAAAAGCAAAAATTGTCGATACAACTGTCATATAAAGTGTTTCAACTACTGCCTGCCAAACATCTGGCCATTGCACATTAGGCATTGTAACCATTTCATTGATAATATCGCTAAATGATTTACCCATGTCGTAACACCTCCACTTTGACGTGTTGTTCATTCAATTCTTTTTTGAATTTTCCAAAATCTTCAGTAGTAATGAATGGAATATGTAGAATTAAAAAGCCAACCGTACCTTCTTTTGTATTTTTAATATTCGCTTCAAGAATATTGATATCAATGTTGTATAACTTGGAAAGATTAGAAACAATAGGTTCTGTTGTTGTTGAACCCGTGAAATTCAATCTAACGATATATGCATTAGGATCAAGTGGTTCAAGGTCGACAGTCGAATCATTAAAATCATCATTTAAGTCTTCTTTAACAAAACGCTTAGTTACTTCATGTTGTGGATTTTCAAAAACATTAGTTACACTACCTTGCTCGATCACGCGTCCATTTTCCATGACAGCTACTTCATCACAAATTCGACGAATGACATGCATTTCATGAGTAATTAAGACTATTGTAAGATTTTGTTGTTGACGAATTTTAAGTAATAAATCTAAAATTTCATCGGTAGTTTGTGGGTCAAGTGCGCTCGTAGCTTCATCGCAAAGTAACACCGTTGGATCGTTTGCTAATGCTCTAGCAATACCCACTCTTTGTTTTTGTCCACCAGATAATTCTGAAGGATAAGCATTCTCTCTTCCTTTTAATCCAACAAGTTCAATTAAATCTAATGCTTTCCTCTTGGCATCATTCCTAGATACACCAGCAATTTCAAGTGGAAATGTTATATTTTTAAGGACTGTTCTAGACCATAAAAGATTAAAATGTTGGAAAATCATACTTACTTTTTGACGTTTTTTTCTTAGTCCTGATTTAGAAAGCTTACTAATATTATCGCCATCTATAATAATATCGCCAGAAGTAGGTGCTTCTAAGTTATTAAACATTCTAATTAATGTACTCTTACCTGCACCTGAAAAACCAATCACCCCATATATTGATCCTGATTTAATAGATAAATCAACATGATCAACAGCTAGAACATTTTTGTTTTTCGTATGATATTCTTTGACGACTTGTTTTAACTCAATCACGTTTATACCTCCCCAGTATTGCTTTACAAATAAAAAATGCTTTCTCAATATCGATAAAAAGATTGAGAAAGCAATAAAAATATTGTTTCTCTCATCTTCTAAAGTTTAAAAACTTTATGTGAATTGGCACCATTTCCATTACAGACGGTTGCCGGGTTTCGTAGGGCACATCCCTCCACCACTCTCGATAAGAGCTTACGCATCATTTAATTTGTTTTAATCCTACCATCACTGTATAAATTCGTCAACAATTATTTTAAATTTTCTAACAAATTTGGCACAGACTGAAAAGCATAAATTCGTTTAACTTCTTTATCATAATTCATCAACAGTAATACTGGTACAGACATAATTTGATTTGTTTCACTAAATTGTGGATGAAAGTTTAAATCAATTTTAATTATTGGTAACTGTAGGATTTCATTTGCTATATCGAGCATTCGTTCTGAAATTTTGCATGTACCACATGTCGGTGTATAACCAAAGATTAAATGTTTGGTTTTGTCATAATTTTGTGAGATATCAGTAATATTTATAGTGCGACTCATGATTTAAACGAACCTTTCTTAAAGTGTTTGATATTACGATTATAATCAACTCATGATTTAACGCAATCGACTTGCTTACATTCTATATATTCATGTTGTTTCAATATTTATTCTTTATCGACTCACTTTAAATTACCGTCTTCATGTATTAGCGCTATTATTAATGACTTTGCATCCTCTCAAATCACAAACATAAGGTCCTTACTTATCCGTTAGCATTTCAATTCTTAGACAAGGCAATTTAAAATATTGTATAAAAAATAACCCCTCAATACTATGATTAAGGAGTTTGATATTATTATTCGCCAATCATTTCTGAATATTGATCTGCTGATAATAATGCTTCAATTTGACTGTCGTCACTAATTTCAACTTTGACCATCCATGCTTTTTCATATGGAGATTCATTTACAAATTCAGGGCTATCTTCTAGTTCTTCGTTAACTTCAACTACTTTACCAGAGATGGGCGCATACAATTCTGAAACTGTTTTTACAGATTCTACACTACCAAAAGTATCCCCTTCATTAATTTCATCATCAGTTTCTGGTAACTCAACGAAAACGATGTCACCTAACTCTCCTTGAGCATATTCAGTGATACCAATTGTTGCAACATTGCCATCAACTTTAACCCATTCATGTTCTTTTGAGTATTTAAATTCATTCGGTACTGCCAAAAGAATCCCCTCCTAATTAATTTTACATATTTATGATGCCACAAGCTTTAACGTCATTCAACAATAATTTATAAAATTTCGAATGACTGTTAATCTACATTTTACATGTAAACGAACTAAAAATCGACAAAAATAAGAAAACGTTTTCAAAATTACGCTAACCACGTATCTTTATATTGATCTTCTTTAAACCCTAGTGTGATTTTATCTCCTGAAATTGCTAATGGACGTTTCACTAACATACCATCAGATGATAATAGTTCTAACTTTTCATCATCTGATAAATCTTTAAGTTTATTTTTTAAATCTAGTTCACGATATTTTGCACCATGTGTATTAAATAACTTGTTAATATCAACGCCAGTATTGGCAATAATTGTTTCAAATTCACTTTTAGTTGGTGTATGTTGAATAATGTCAATTGGCTCATAACTCACACCATATTCATCTAAAAACTTTGCTGCTTTTTTACAAGTAGTACAGTTCTTATATTGATAAAATTTAATCATTATGAATAATCCTCCTTTATGTATTATCTTTAATATATCATTTTAAAGTCAAAATGGCTTTACTTTTAGAGCTAATTTTTTTATAAAAAATGTATCATTAGCTATAATAAGATTAAGTATTTTTATTAAAGGAGATGTAAAGATGGAATCAATTTCAACAACAGAACAGTTTAAGAACATTATCAATAGTGAACAACCTGTGATTATTAAATTTGAAGCTGGTTGGTGCCCAGACTGTAAAGCTATGGATATGTGGATAGACCCAATTATGGAAGAATATAATAACTATCAATGGTATTCAGTGAATCGTGATGAACTTGAAGACGTAGCTGCTGACAATGATGTTATGGGTATCCCAAGTTTATTAGTATTTGAAAACAATCATAAAATTGCACATTTGCATTCAGCTAATGCAAAATCACCAGAACAAGTTGAAACATTTTTAGCAGAAACATTTAACAAATAAGTTTAGTTAGCATAACAGGTCTGAAAAGTATCGCTTTTCAGACCTGTTTTTTAATATCATTTTATACATTTATAACTTTAATATTCGGTAATAAGATTTTTATTTTTACGTGGTGCCTTAGGCATTTCTTCTTCTAAATCAGTTAAGTATAAAAATCCTGCTAAAATTTCATCATTTTTAACACCTAATACTTTTCTTACTTTTGGATCAAAGATATACATTGGTGATTTCCAACATGTACCAATTCCTGCTTCATATAGTAACAACATTAAATTTTGTGCGTACGCTCCAAATGCAAAATAATTCTCTCTATTTTGTTTTTGTCTAGGGTCTGTTTTCATAATTAACAGTAACATGCCCCCTAATTTAGTAACCGCATCATAATGACTTTGTTGCTTATCTAATTCATTTGGAAACGCAAATTTAGATATGTCTTCACTCATATCACCTAAACGATCTTTAGATACATGTACTAATCTCCACGGCTCTCTCATGCCATGATTCGGAGCATCAGCAGCTTTTTCAATTGCTTCGTATAAAGCTTTGTCATCAATATGCATATCTCGTTTGAATTTTTTAACACTTCGTCTTTCTGCTATTGCTTGTTGTAAATCCACTTTAAATCGCTCCCTCACGTACTATTGATAATACTTATCAATTATATGATACGCCTTATGCAAATTCAACTAAACTACTTGTTAGTATATAAAGCGAATTGTCTGCTTAATTGTGAAACATCAATTTGACCTGGTGCCTGTGGTTCGCCCAAACAGCCATATGACAATGATCCTCCAAAGACACCTTGAGCAGTACGTGTAACTAATCCAAGATGCGACATAGCAATACCAACTACTTTCGAACTGATTGACTCTGATGCTAATGACATGGCTTGCAATAATTTAATAACATCATCTTTATCTTGAGGCATAACAGCAACCTTAACATAATCTGGTTGGAATTTTTGCATTTTATAATAAATAAAATTCAACGCTTCTTGTGTCGGTGTTTCGTCAAAATTATGATGTGACAAGATAACTTTTGTCTGAGGTTGAACTCTTGCTATCATTTGTTGATATAAATTAACATCAATATGGTGATCCCATTCAATATCAATTAAATCTACATCTTTTATCTCCGCTAACATATATAAAAGTTTAATATAGTCATCATGTGATAAATCACCTTTACCACCTTGTTGATTTGTACGGTATGTCACTAATAGTTCTTGCTGATTTAAAATTAATTTTAAGTGATTTACTAATAAACAAATCGCTTCTTTCGACACATCATGTAATTGATCAATTCTAAGTTCTACTATATCAATATCAGCTATTTTAACTTTAATTTCATCTATTAATTGTTGCGTAATGATTTGTTCAGGTGCAATAGTTACTACGACTTTAACGTCCTTCATTTTAGTTCCTCTTTTCTACTTCCATTAACTTGTATTTTATATAACTCTTTTTAGTGCTTCAATCATAAAATATTAAAACTATCATATGTTTATGGTTTAACTTTACTCAAATGGGTAAATAATAACTATAACAATTCAAGGAGGTAATAATGATGGCAGTTCAATATGAAACTAAAGCTACAAATACAGGTGGTCGTAAAGGACATGTATATACTGATGATCACGCAATTGACGTAGATGTATTACCACCACAACAAGCAGATGGGAAGGCAACAAACCCAGAACAATTATTTGCAGCTGGTTATGCATCTTGTTTCAATGGTGCATTTGACTTGATTTTAAAACAAAATAAAGTACGTGGTGCTGAACCAGAAGTAACATTAACTGTTCGCTTAGAGGATGACCCTAATGCCGAAAGTCCACAATTAAGCGTTTCTATAGATGCAAAAGTTAAAAATGTATTATCACAAGAAGATGCAGAAAAATACTTACAAATGGCACACGAATTCTGTCCATATTCTAAAGCTACTCGTGGTAATATCAATGTTGATTTAAATGTTGACGTAGTTGAGTAATTCATCAGTTAATTAAAGTTTTAGATAGCTATTAACAGGGACGCACTTGTTAATAGCTTTTTTGTATCTGTTTCATGCTAGTGAATCATAACAGCTATAGATAGTCGGGTGTGAGGTAGAAATAAATTTAAATAGACTTATGTCATAGAATGACTGTCATGCACATTAATATAAAATCTTCGTGTCTTTTTTGTTTATTGACCTCGCTTACTTCGACAAGACTTTCTAAGATTTTAATGGTTCTATAATAAATCGGACTGATAGAGAATTTTTAATTATTTTCTATTAGTCCGATTTTTGTATTTTGAATATGAAAAAAGCGCAATTATCTCT
>NZ_PPQR01000064.1 GCF_002902085.1 Staphylococcus simiae | reverse complement strand
AGATGTGTATAAGAGACAGGTGTTATATGACATTATTGCTTAGTGTTATTCACTTTAGTACCTTGATGAAAAAATAACTTCCATTCATCAGATTCCAATTTCCAAATAGAACTTCGTCTAGTCAATTCATTATTATCGATATTATTTAAAAAATAGATACAATGTATGGTATCTTCTGTTAAATTTAGTTGTTCAAATTGTTTAATTTTATAATTAAAGGCAAGTATAACTCCTTTAGGCACTGAACACTTAAAACGGGAACTAAATAAAAACACTATATTCTAGGCTGCTAATTTTCTAAAATCTATAGGAGAAAAGTAGCCTAGCTTTTGTTGAACAAAAAATTTGATATATCTAATCATTAGCGATTTTTATTACTAAATTTTTGTTTAATATCTTTAATTAAATCACTACTCCCTAACCAATTTGACACAGTTGACATCATAAAGGTAATTATTCTTCCAACTAATTCCATATCATCACCTACTGTATATATTCAAGTTTTTTCAAAATTAAAAAATGATTCTAATAAAAGAGTTGTAAGATAGTCATCACTAAGGTTAATATACAAGCAATTAGTATAATATTTTTAGTTTTATCATTATTCTTATTACCTAATTTATATTCTCTAATTACAAATAACCACGATAAGATAACCAGAAGGCCTAAAATTATAGCAAATAACTTCATATAATCACCTCCATAATCCTTGCTTAGTTATACCACATTAACTGGAATCAATAATATACAATTTTCACATCATTTGATTGTAATTAATGCTAAAAAGTTTTGAAATGCTTAAATAGATATATTAACAATAGAAGGAACGTAAATTTTATGATTTTTGGTTATTATATTATAATTAAAATAATAAATTCTAGCTTAGGAAGTGTTGATCATGAAAAGCAATGAAATTAGGTTTCCTCATTTAAAATTAGTTCTCGATATTATAGGTATTTGTGCTAGTATCGGATTGCTAATAATTCTAGTTCTAAATATAGATTACACATTTCAAGACAATGGTAGTTCAGAATTTAATATCACTATCTCTGGGACGAGCTTTATTATTTTTACATGTTTACTTTTAATATCATTATTATGTGCATGTTCTTCTTATATTTTAAAAAGGATTAAAATTAAAAAAACTTGATGAAATTATCTAGTCTATAGTTATGATTTTATCTATTACTTATGAATTAAAAATTGTTGTATTAATTATTCAACTTTATATATCAATACAAAATTTTGATCAAAGTATATTCCAAATCTCTCTTTATATGTATATAATATTTATCATATAAAATAATTACTTATTTTAAACGGAATTAGTTGTTATTTTATAGATAAT
>NZ_PPQR01000063.1 GCF_002902085.1 Staphylococcus simiae | reverse complement strand
GTATCCACCACTGTAATCGTGAATTTCGTCTCTGTTGTGTTTCCTTCAGCGTCTGTTGTTGTCACGGTCACTGGATAAGTTCCCACAGTCGTTGGGCTACCACTAATTGTGTTTGTTGTCTCATCAAACGTTACACCGTTAGGTAAGCCACTTACACTATTTGTCACTGGTTGACCACTATTGTCACTTCCATCAATAACGATGTTATCGATTGGTGTGTTCACTTCTTTTGTTTGATCATCAATCGCTTTCACCGTTGGCGCTGTTGTATCTACCACTGTAATTGTGAATTTCGTCTCTGTTGTGTTTCCTTCAGCGTCTGTTGTTGTCACGGTCACTGGGTATGTGCCTACTGTTGTTGGACTGCCACTAATTATGTTTGTCTCTGAATCAAATGTGACACCGTC
>NZ_PPQR01000062.1 GCF_002902085.1 Staphylococcus simiae | reverse complement strand
CCTTCAGCGTCTGTTGTTGTCACGGTCACTGGGTATGTGCCTACTGTTGTTGGACTGCCACTAATTATGTTTGTCTCTGAATCAAATGTGACACCGTCTGGTAAGCCACTCACACTATTTGTCACGGGTTGTCCACTATTATCGCTTCCATCAATGACGATATTATCAATTGGTGTGTTCACTTCTTTTGTTTGATCATCGATCGCTTTTACTGTTGGAGCTGTCGTATCCACCACTGTAAT
>NZ_PPQR01000061.1 GCF_002902085.1 Staphylococcus simiae | reverse complement strand
ACTGTGACTGGATAAGTTCCCACAGTCGTTGGACTACCACTAATTGTGTTTGTATTTTCATCAAACGTTACGCCTTCTGGTAAGCCACTCACACTGTTCGTTACTGGCTGGCCACTGTTGTCTTGGCTATCGATTGTTATTGAATCAATCGGTGTATTAACTTCTTTCGTTTGATCGTCAATGTCTTTCACCGTTGGTGCCGTCGTATCCACCACTGTAATCGTGAATTTCGTCTCTGTTGTGTTGCCTTCCGCGTCTGTTGTCGTTACTGTCACTGGATACGTACCTACAGTCGTTGGACTGCCACTGATTGTATTTGTATTTTCATCAAATGTTACACCGTTAGGCAAGCCACTTACACTATTTGTCACTGGTTGACCACTGTTATCTTGACTATCGATAACGATATTATCGATTGGTGTATTGACTTCTTTTGTTTGATCATCGATCGCTTTCACCGTTGGTGCTGTCGTATCCACTACTGTAATTGTGAATTTCGTCTCTGTTGTGTTGCCTTCGGCGTCTGTTGTTGTCACTGTGACTGGGTAAGTACCTACAGTCGTTGGACTGCCACTGATTGTATTCGTTGCTTCATCAAACGTTACGCCTTCTGGTAAGCCACTTACACTGTTTTTAACAGGTTGACCACTATTATCACTACCATCAACGACGATGTTATCGATTGGTGTATTAACTTCTTTCGTTTGATCGTCAATCGCTTTCACCGTTGGTGCTGTTGTGTCTACCACTGTAATTGTGAATTGTGTTGTTGTTGTATTTCC
>NZ_PPQR01000060.1 GCF_002902085.1 Staphylococcus simiae | reverse complement strand
TTATAATATACTATACATCAGTTGTTAAATTTTAAAAGCTGTTGTAAAGTGAAGAGAAGATTTTATTTTTAATTTTCGCTTTAAAAATAATAATAATTTATGAATGACAATAATCATAGATAAAATTCAAAGATATTTCAACTTAAATGATTGTATAATACAATATACTTATAATAAAATGATAACTTGTAGAAGCGGTTAACCTGCCAAACGTTGGTAGTTAGTTGTATAATAAGTAGAAGTAGTTATTCATTTGAAAGTGTGGTTTGTTAAATGTCGGCAGTAGGTACTGTTATTAAAGAGCATGTTAAGAATTTTTATTTAATTCAAAGACTTGCACAATTTCAAGTTAAAATTTTAAATCATAGTAACTATTTAGGGATAGCTTGGGAAATAATTAATCCAGCTATGCAAATAATAATTTATTGGATGGTCTTTGGTTTAGGAATTCGAAGTAACGCACCAATAAACGGTATACCTTTTGTGTTTTGGCTATTAGTAGGTATTAGTATGTGGTTTTTCATAAACCAAGGTATTTTAGGTGGTACCAAAGCTATTACACAAAAATTTAATCAAGTTGCTAAGATGAACTTTCCATTATCTATTATTCCAACATATATGGTTACAAGTAAATTTTATGGACACATTGGTTTATTGTTGGTTATTATCATTGTTTGTATGTTTAATGGGATATACCCAACCATTCATATCGTACAGTTGTTCATATTTGTACCATTTTGCTATTTCTTTACAGCATCGGTGGCGTTATTTACATCTACATTAGGAGTTATTGTTAGAGACACGCAAATGTTAATGCAAGCATTGCTACGAATATTATTCTACTTTTCTCCAATATTATGGATGCCGAAAAACCACGGTGTTAGTGGTTTGATTCATGATATTATGAAGTTCAATCCAGTATACTTCATCGCAGAGTCATATCGTGCGTCGATACTTTTCCATCAATGGTACTTTATCGAACATTGGCATTTAATGTTGTATAACATTGTTGTCATAGCAGTATTCTTTATCCTTGGCTCAATTTTACACATGAAGTATCGAGATCAATTTGCAGATTTCCTTTAAATAAACGATTTAAAAATGACCTCACTACATTTAAAAATGGCAGTGAGGTTTCTTTTTGTTTATACTAATAAAAATAGTAGTACAGTTAGTGTTTAATTTATTTGTAATATAGTAATTAATATTTTCTTGAAAGGGGAGTGGGATAGAAATAATTGTTTCATAACAAATTATTTCGTAATCCCACCCCGGCAAGACTGACTAGGTTTGTAAAACGTTGATTCATCAACATTTTACAAACCAGACAGTTACTGCCAAATGCTTGAATTTAAGTGTGAAATGTTTTTGTCTCAGTCTCATTAATGACTACTAAAATTAAAAAGTAAAAGTTGGGATATAATGGAGAATTTAATAAAAAGAGTATATTTTTTGATTATAAAGCTAATCACGATAGCTATGTTTCCAGTACGTATTAAGTCAGGGCATATAACTGTACTGATGACTTTTCCAGATGATATGATGCCAATTATTACGACATTGCATGAAGAAGGATATGACTTAACTGTAATTACCAATAAAACAAATAATCATTTGTTACAAAATTTAGCTCATACGACGGTAATAAATAGTAATCAAAGTCATGTCTTGCAACAAGTTAAAGCTTTAAAAGAAGCAAAGGTAGTTATCATTGATAATTATTATTTACTGTTAGGTGGATTTCGTAAAAATAAAGATCAAACCATTATTCAAACGTGGCATGCTAGTGGAGCACTCAAACTTTTTGGTTTAGCTGATCATCAAGTTGATAACAATAATAAGAAAATAGTTGCACAGTA
This sequence comes from Staphylococcus simiae, assembly GCF_002902085.1. Lineage (GTDB taxonomy): Bacteria > Bacillota > Bacilli > Staphylococcales > Staphylococcaceae > Staphylococcus > Staphylococcus simiae. Next base: position 16,143 of record NZ_PPQR01000060.1, on the reverse strand, counting down.
TAAAAAAGTATATAATGCAACAGATTATTATTTAATTGGTTCAGATAACATGTCGCAATGCTTTGCAACTGCATATGCAACGAATGAGCACCAAATGTTAAAATATGGTCTGCCAAGATTGCAACAATATTTCATAACTGACATGAAACAGCTAAAGAAAAAATTGAAAGAGCGATATCATATAAATAAAAAATTAGTAGTATATTTACCGACATATAGAGAAAATACTGATAATAAAACACTTGATAAGGCATATTTTGAACAACAATTACCTAACTATACACTCATTAGCAAATATCATCCATCAGTTAAAACTAACGATAATTCACTGATTACAACTCCTGAGTTGCTCATTATGGCAGATTTAATCATTAGTGATTATAGTTCGATACCGATAGAGGCTAGTCTAATTAATACGCCTACGATATTTTTTGTTTATGATGAAGAGGAATATGAAAAAACGCGTGGACTCAATTCATATTATTATCAAATACCAGCAGCATATAAAGTTAAATCTGAAGGAGAGTTAATCGCATTAATTAGAGAATCTCACACCGCATTTTTACCTATATTCAAAGATTGGCATCAATACAATGATGAAAACAGTATGACTAAATTAATAAAATTTATAGAAAGTGTGATGAAAAATAAATGAAATTAACAATTATTGTGCCAATGCTAAATCATGACCAAACAATTAAGGCAGCATTAACGTCTATCAATAGTAATGAAAACTATAACATTATTTGTGTTGACGGTGGATCTGAAGACCGTACAGTGGAAATGGTTGAAGAACTATCGAGAGAATTGAAAAATATTTCAATTATTCATCACCATCAATCATCACTAGGAAGTTGTATTAATAGAGGGTTAATGGCGGTTGAACATAACGAGAGTGCAAGTAATGAAGCATTTATGGTTTTACTTCCTAATAGTGTTATCTTACCGAGTAGGTTAAACATGTTAACGACAGCGTTTCAAAGCGATAGTAATATCGATATTGTTGTGGGACAAGTTGCTACAGATTACCATGGTGAATGGCGTTCAAAAACATCTAGTCAAATGATTCAAAGTGAGCGCTTGACTACTTTAAGTCATCAACCAGAGTTACTCTATGATATGTCGTTTAACGCTAAATTATTTAGTACGAAATTTTTATCTTTAAGATGTAGTGAGGATATTAATTTAGCATACAGTCATTTATTTATTGCTAAAGCATTAACAAAAGCAACTGACGTACAATTAGTACCCAATATAATCATAGGTGATAATAGTAGTTATCGAAATTCAGCTGAAAATGTAGAATTTAGTAAAGTAAGTAGTCAGTTATGTCTTATCAGACAACAAGTGATGGAATCTTTATTATTAAAAACCCAAAAATTAATTTACAGTGAAGTTATGGATGTCAATCTTTACAATAAAGTACTACAAGATTATTTAACACAGCATTCAACTTTAACAGTTGAGTTTATAAGTGAAGTGGTTACATATATTGAAAATATGCAACATACTGATTATCTTTATAGTAATGTATTTGATATTGTTTACACAGTTGAACATTTTGGAAGTGACTGGACAAATGAAACTTATGAAATGTGGAAGAATAGTCTCGTTAATATAGGCATTAAACGTCCTGGATTAAGAAAATTCAAGTTGCAATTAATAGCTAAGAAACTTATGAAATCAACGAAAAATAAAAGAAAGTAGTTACTTTTGATTAAAAAGGTAGTCCTAAAAATTTAAAATATCGACTGCGTCACTGATAAAAACAAAAGTAATATAGTAATAACAAAGCAAAAAACCATCTCTATTGTTGTTCAGTATGATGTGAACTTCAATAGAGATGGTTTTGTTAGTTGTTATTTACGGTTTTTAAAAACTGCATGTATGATTTTAAAAATCAAATAAGCTAAGGCAATAACTATAATGGCACCACCGATAATTGCTAAAATAGGGTGTTCAGTCCAAGTGTTTTTAGCCACTGCGTTGGCTTTATGAACTATAGGTTTATGAATGTCAACGGATGGTGGACCTGTACTTTTATTAATAAATTGTCTGTCATAATCGACGTGTACTTTACCATCATTGATAACTAAGTCATAATCCTTTTTAGAAAAATCTGCTGGTAACACATCATATAAATCACTTTCTACATAATATTTTTTACCATTAATTTTTTGTTCACCTTTAGACAATATTTTTTGATATTTATATTTATTAAAGGATTGTTCCATTAAAGCATTGCCCATCATATTACGCTGTTTTTCACCGCCAAGGTTATCGTAATCTCCTGCACCTAAAAGTACTTGATTGATTCTAAATTTACCACGTTTTGTAGTGATCGTATGATTGTAATTAGCAGTATCACTTGAGCCAGTTTTAAGACCGTCTGTTCCTTGAAGGCTCATTTTAGCACCTTCGAGAGAATGATTAAATGTATAATAGGTTACCCCATGAGTTGTTGGTGCTAATTGCTTAGTAAAATGTAAAATTTTAGGCGTTTCTTTAATAACATGTTGATCTAGGATAGCATAATCTCTTGCAGTTGTTGAATTACGCTCTTCATTTTTATATTTTGAAGGAGCAAAACTACGCAATCTAGAGTTTTCAGCTCCCGTAGGATTAACAAAATGAGTATTTGTCATTCCTAAATCTTTAGCTTTTTTATTCATTAAATCAACGAAATCATTAGTGTTCTTAGAAACTTTATTCGCTAAGATTAAAGCTGCAGCATTACTCGAATTTGATACTGTAATTTGTAGTAGGTCAGCAATTGTCCATTCTTGCCCAGGATACAATTTAGTATTACTTAATTCAGGTAATGTTGACATTAAATATTCTTTATCTGTCATTTTAACTTTGTCATTTAATGAAAGTTTACCTTTATTGACTGCTTCCAATGTTAAATACATGGTCATCAATTTAGTCATTGAAGCAGGATTCCATTTCGTATCAACATTATATTGATATAAAATTTGTCCAGTTTGGCTAACATTAATGGCACTTGTTGGTTGATAAGCTTCAGTTACACCACTATAGCCATAGTTATTTGCAACTTGGACAGGTGTTTCACTACTATTGGCAGCTTGAGCCAAGGGTGTTAATATGACGCTTACTAATATTAACATGAGCATTAAAGTAAATAATTTTTTCATAATACTTAAATCTTCCTTTTCCATAAAATATTCCCAATTAAAAACACGTAAGTGTTAGATTACTAAATCTCATTAATTTATGATTGAACATAAGCATTTATTGCAATAAATTTGAAAAGTAATATCAATTGATTAACTAGCAAAACAGTTGGTGTTATAATGATTACTGCGAAGTATGAAATTACATATAAGTAATTAACATTGTTAATGGATGGTTGTTATTGATTTAGACTTTATTAAAATTTTGCAATAGCAATATTCTATCATATAAATGTTCTAAAAGGTATTTTGGGAAATTAACATAATTGACTTTTTGAAATTTAATGAAGAATGAAATTATTATTTGTTAGCACTTTGTTGAGTAAACCAATATAATTAAAAGAGGTAAGACAATGAAACAACAAAACCCTTTGTTTTTCTTATTTAAAAAGCTTAAGTGGCCAATAGGGCTAATTATTGCAGCAGTGACCATCTCATCATTGGGAAGTTTAAGTGGTTTGCTTGTACCATTATTTACAGGGCGTTTAGTAGATAAGTTTTCAGTGAGTAATATGAATTTCGGGCTCATTGGTATTTTTGCAGGCATTTTTTTAGTTAATGCATTATTAAGTGGTTTAGGTTTATATTTACTGAGCAAAATTGGTGAAAAAATTATTTATGCTATTCGTTCAGTATTATGGGAACATATCATTCAATTAAAAATGCCATTTTTTGATAAAAATGAAAGTGGTCAATTAATGAGCCGTTTAACTGATGATACTAAAGTTATTAATGAATTTATATCTCAAAAACTTCCTAATTTATTACCATCATTAGTTACCTTAATAGGATCGATGGTCATGTTATTTATTTTAGATTGGAAAATGACGTTATTAACATTTATTACTATTCCTATTTTTATTTTGATCATGGTTCCTTTAGGTAGAGTAATGCAGCGTATTTCTATCAATACGCAATCAGAAATTGCTAATTTTAGTGGTTTATTAGGTAGAGTACTTACTGAAATGCGTTTAGTAAAAGTATCTAACACAGAACGTTTAGAATTAGATAATGCTCATAAAAATCTAAATGAAATTTATAAATTAGGTTTAAAACAAGCTAAAATATCAGCTATTGTACAGCCGATTTCTGGTGTGGTGATGCTATTAACAATTGCTATTATTTTAGGATTTGGTGCGTTAGAAATATCAACTGGTGCGATAACAGCTGGTACATTAATTGCTATGATATTTTATGTTATTCAGCTTTCAATGCCATTGATTAACTTATCTACACTAGTTACTGATTATAAAAAGGCTGTAGGTGCAAGTAATAGAATTTATGAAATTATGCAAGAACCTATTGAAGCTACTGAAGCATTAGAAGATTCTGAACATGTGTTAATTAATGAAGGTATCTTATCATTTGAACATGTTGATTTTAAATACGATGTGAAGAAAATATTGGATGATGTATCATTTAATATTCCACAAGGACAGGTCAGTGCATTTGTAGGTCCTTCTGGTTCGGGTAAAAGTACGATATTTAATTTGATAGAACGCATGTATGATATAGAAACTGGAGATATCAAATATGGCAATGATAGTATTTATAATATTCCGTTATCTAAATGGCGGCGTAAAATCGGTTATGTCATGCAATCTAACTCAATGATGAGTGGAACGATTAGAGATAATATTTTATATGGAATTAACCGACACGTGTCTGATGAAGAGTTAATAGAATATGCAAAATTAGCTAACTGTCATGATTTCATCATGCAATTCGACGAAGGATACGATACACTTGTTGGTGAAAGAGGACTTAAATTATCTGGTGGTCAACGTCAAAGAATTGATATTGCTAGAAGTTTTGTCAAAAATCCAGATATTTTACTTCTCGATGAGGCAACGGCTAACTTAGATAGTGAAAGTGAATTGAAAATTCAAGAAGCATTAGAAACCTTAATGGAAGGTAGAACAACAATTGTTATTGCACATCGATTATCAACAATTAAAAAAGCAGGACAAATTATCTTCTTAGATAAGGGTGTTGTAACCGGAAAAGGTACGCATGCAGAATTGTTACAGACACATGAGAAATATAAACATTTTGTAACATCACAAAAATTATCAGATTAACACATAAGCATTTCATTGTTCCGAGTAATAATACAATGAAATGCTTATTTTTATAATAGCAAAAATATAACAAGTGATTTAACAAAATCGATATTTTAACACAAAAAGTGGCGTGGTATAATTAAAACTGAAAGAAAAATACATATAGTGAATGTCATATTTCATTTTAAGTTACCTTGTTAATTGGGTGAGGAGTCTGAGATAAAATTTCTATAAAAATTTGTAGTAATTCGCAGTGACTGTCTGTATAAAAAATGGTGATAAACCTCGTTTTTTAAATATTAGTCTGTCATACCAGGTGGACAGGATCCGTCGTCAAAAATCCATGAGTGGATTTTGTATTTTTTTACAAAGCGGACAGCAACGGGAGTGGGACAGAAATAAATTTCATATAAAATTTATTTCGTAATCCCACCCCGGCAAGACTGACTAGGTTTTCAAAATGTTGATTTATCAACTTTTTGAAAATCAGACAGTTACTGCCAAGTACTTAATTTTAAGTGCAAAATACATTTTCTCCCAGGCTCTATTACGCTCCCTATTTTAATAAAATATGATATCTAAATTTTCAAAAAATAAAATATAGGTAGGTGCCAAATGTTTTTACTCATCAATATTATTGGTCTGTTTGTATTCTTAGGTATTGCAGTTCTATTTTCTAGAGATAGAAAGAATATTCAATGGAAATCAATTGCAATATTAGTGTTATTGAATTTATTTTTAGCATGGTTTTTTATCTATTTCCCATGGGGACAGTCAGCAGTAAAAGGGTTGGCTAATGGTATTGCTTGGGTAGTAGATTCTGCACATGCTGGTACAAAGTTTGCATTTGCTAGTTTTGTCAACACTAAAATGATGGATATGGCAGTTTCAGCTTTATTCCCAATTTTATTAATTGTGCCATTATTTGATATTTTAATGTATTTTAATATTTTGCCTAAATTGATTGGTGCAATTGGTTGGTTGTTAGCAAAAGTTACACGTCAACCAAAATTTGAATCATTTTTTGGTATTGAAATGATGTTTTTAGGAAATACTGAAGCATTAGCAGTATCTAGCGAACAGTTAAAACGTATGAACGAAATGCGTGTACTAACAATTGCTATGATGTCTATGAGCTCAGTATCAGGTGCCATTGTTGGGGCTTACGTTCAAATGGTACCAGGTGAATTAGTTCTAACTGCGATTCCTTTAAACATAGTTAACGCTATTATTGTTGCGTGCTTATTAAATCCAGTGAGTGTTGAAGAACGAGAAGATATTATTTATAGTATTAAAAATAATGAAGTAGAACGACAACCATTCTTCTCATTTTTAGGTGATTCTGTATTAGCCGCTGGTAAATTAGTATTAATCATTATTGCATTTGTTATTAGTTTTGTAGCATTAGCAGATTTAATTGATCGCTTTATCAACTTGATTACTGGTATAGTTGCTCACTGGATTGGAATGAAAGGTAGCTTTGGTCTAAATCAAATCTTAGGTGTCTTTATGTATCCATTTGCCTTGTTATTAGGTTTACCTTTAGATGAAGCATGGCTAGTAGCACAACAAATGGCCAAGAAAATAGTAACTAATGAGTTTGTTGTCATGGGTGAAATTTCTAGTAAAATCAGTTCATATACACCACATCATCGTGCTGTTATAACAACATTCTTAATATCATTTGCTAATTTCTCAACAATAGGAATGATTATAGGGACATTGAAAGGAATTGTTGATAAGAAAACAACTGACTTTGTTTCAAAATACGTTCCAATGATGTTATTAGCTGGTATTCTTGTTTCATTATTAACAGCAGCATTTGTTGGTTTATTTGCATGGTAAGTTCAAGTGAGTTAGAGTACGCATCCAATGCGTACTCTTTTTATTGCCATAATAAAAACCAAGTACACATTGCTATGTACTTGGCTTTTATGGGAAATGAATATTATTGTACTAATGACAGTAAGGACTAGGTACAGTCATAGTACTTCGAGCAAAATTTGTTTTGTTATTATAAACAACACAAAGGAGATAACTTCTTTATTGAAGAAGTTAAAAACAGTATAGCAGATAACAAAGTAAAAGTAAATTAAAAATTCAGAATATTTTTAAAAATATTACAATAATGTTTGAACTTCTTTGTAAAATAGCAGTATAGGCAATGGTTTTAAGACTGATCACACTATACTTAATGTGATTAGCAGTAACTATCTAGATAATAAAATATTGTTCATTGATTTTCCTTATAATACTGGTCAATCTTGTAGAGTTAAGATTAACTAGGAAATAAATCCATGTTAAAAGCTTTCCTAACTTATACTTAATAAAGTTGCTTAAAGAGTGTTGTGACGCTTTTTTTAGTGTGCTACTATTTTTATAGTCTAATAAATAAAAAGGGGATGGTTAAGTGAATAAAACATTGAGAGATTTAATATTAATAGTCTTTGGCTCATTTGTATTTTCAGCCGGCGTTAATGCGTTTATTATATCTGGTAATCTTGGTGAAGGTGGCGTTACTGGTATCGCTATTATTTTATACTATGCCTTTCATCTGTCACCAGCCATTACAAACTTTGTAGTTAATGCAGTTTTAATTGCTATCGGCTATAAGTTTTTAAGTAAAAGAAGTATGTACTTAACCATCATCGTTACTATACTCATTTCTATATTTTTAAGTTTAACTAAGACATGGCAAATAGAAACAGGTAATATTATTGTTAATGCTATTTTTGGTGGAGCTAGTGTTGGTTTAGGCATTGGGGTTATTGTTTTAGCTGGTGGAACAACAGCAGGTACTACTATTTTAGCTAGAATAGCAACCAAATATTTAGATGTTAGTACGCCATATGCACTCTTTGGCTTTGATATTATTGTCGTACTTATTTCATTAAGTGTGATACCAATAGATAAAGTGTTAGTCACTGTTATTTCACTTTATATAGGTACAAAAGTTATGGAATTTGTTATCGAAGGTTTGAATACTAAAAAAGCTATGACAATTATCTCTACTAAACCTGATGAATTAGCAAAAGCAATTGATGAACAAATCGGTAGAGGCTTAACAATATTAAATGGCCATGGTTATTATACCCGTGAAGAAAAAGATGTACTATATGTTGTAATTTCAAAAACGCAAGTATCAAAAGCTAAACGTTTAATCAAAAAATTCGATGAGCATGCTTTTTTAGTAATACATGATGTACGTGATGTTTATGGTAATGGCTTTTTTGACGATTAACAGTAGGACATAGTACAACAGCATTCTATAGTTAATATAATAGGTTTAATCGTAATTGTTTGGAATATAAAATAGTGATTGATTAAGGTTTCATATTCTAAGTGAGTCTTACAGCAGTGGATGGAATTCATTATTAAAATTTTTACTTTAAAGTACAAGTTGGGGAAGCGCTAGTAAAAAGGAGAAATCTAATTGGCATTAAAAGTTCAAGATAGATATAGATGAAATAAATTGTTGAAAGTATTCATTTCTGTCTCATACGCTTCTATATAAACTTCTCTATAAAAGTGTTAGTTACTGTGACATTTTACTAGAGAAGTTTTATTATATTAATTGACAGATAAATATAATAAATGGAATGTTAGTCAACAAGATAGAAAAATGTTATAATATCGTCTATGATAATGATTATCAATTGGGAAAAAATCAAATTTATAACGATTAAATTTATTTTGTAAAATGCAATAAATTGATATTGAAGAAAGTAGGGAAATTATGAGCCGTTTAAATGGTCAACAAGTAAAAATTGGATATGGCGATAACACTATTATTAATCATTTAGATGTTGAAATTCCAGATGGTAAAGTGACATCTATTATTGGACCAAATGGTTGTGGCAAATCAACATTACTGAAAGCTTTGTCACGTTTATTAGCAGTGAAAGAAGGACAAGTTAATTTAGACGGACAAAATATTCATACACAATCAACTAAAGAAATTGCCAAAAAGATAGCGATATTACCACAATCACCTGAAGTTGCTGATGGGCTAACAGTAGGTGAATTAGTATCTTATGGAAGATTCCCGCATCAAAAAGGTTTTGGGAGATTAAGTGCGGAAGATAAAGCAGAGATAGATTGGGCTATGGAAGTGACTGGAACAAAAGAATTTCAGCATCGTTCTATTAATGACTTAAGTGGTGGACAAAGACAACGTGTGTGGATAGCGATGGCTTTAGCACAAAGAACTGACATTATATTCTTAGATGAGCCGACGACATATTTAGATATCTGTCATCAGTTAGAGATTTTAGAGTTAGTACAAAAGTTAAATCAAGAACAAGGTTGTACTATTGTTATGGTATTACATGACATCAATCAAGCAATACGCTTTTCAGATCATTTAATTGCCATGAAAAAAGGAGATATTATTGCAACAGGATCTACTCAAGAGGTATTAACACAAGAAATCTTAGAAGAAGTATTTAATATTGATGTAGTTCTTAGTGAAGATCCAAAAACTGGTAAACCACTATTAGTCACTTACGATCTTTGTAGAAAAGCTTATTCATAAATTCAAACGTTAATATCCATAAAAATAAAAAAGGGTAATGATGATGACAAGTAGAAATAAAAATACACAGTTAAAATTTACGGCATATATGATTGGAGCGGTAATAGTGCTAATTATAGCGCTATTTCTTTCTATTTTATTTGGAGATGCCAAAATCAACGTTTCTACTATTATAGAAGCGATATTTAATTATGATCCAACGAATCAACAACAAAATGTGATAACTGAAATTAGAATACCAAGAAATATCGCTGCTATTATTGTCGGTATGGCTTTAGCAGTTGCTGGTGCTGTAATCCAGGGTGTTACACGCAACGGTTTAGCTGACCCAGCTTTAATTGGTTTGAATTCAGGTGCTTCATTTGCTTTAGCATTAACTTATGCTTTTATACCAAATGTGTCATTTTTATTTGTGATGTTTGCAGGATTTTTAGGTGCTATTTTAGGTGGGACAATGGTCCTTATGATTGGGCGCTCAAGACGTGATGGTTTTAGTCCTATGAGAATTATTTTAGCCGGTGCAGCTGTCAGTGCATTATTAACAGCACTTAGCCAAGGTATAGCATTAATATTCAAATTAAATCAAACATTAACATTTTGGACAGCCGGTGGTGTAACTGGGACAACATGGTCTCAATTGAAATGGAGTTTACCGGTAGTTTTAATAGCTCTATTTATTATTTTAATAATGAGTAAACAATTGACTATTTTAAATTTAGGAGAAACATTAGCTAAAGGATTAGGTCAAAATGTAGCAATTATTAGAGGTGTCAGCTTAATTATTGCTATGATATTGGCTGGTGTTGCTGTATCGATTGCTGGTCAAGTAGCTTTTGTAGGATTAATGGTACCGCATATTGTACGTTTTTTAATTGGTACAGATTATGCCAAAGTATTACCTTTAACGGCATTGTTGGGTGGCATTTTAGTTCTGATTGCAGATATGGTAGCAAGATTCCTTGGTGAAGCACCAGTTGGCGCAATCATATCATTTATTGGCGTACCGTACTTCTTATATTTAGTTAAGAGAGGGGGACGTACAATATGATAGATAGTAGTAGTCGACGTCGACAACTTATTGCACTCGTTATCTTTGTTATTTTACTATTTATGGCATGTACTTGGAGTATTACGTCAGGTGAATATAATATTCCTTTAGGACGTTTCCTAAAAACATTAATAGGTCAAGGTGATTATACTGATTCATTAATTTTAATAGATTTTAGATTACCACGTATGATTATTACTATTTTAGCAGGAGCAGCTTTGAGTTTAAGTGGTGCTATCGTTCAAAGTGTCACTAAAAACCCAATTGCTGAGCCTGGCATTTTAGGGATAAATGCAGGTGGAGGCTTCGCTATAGCGTTATTCATCTCAATTGGTCAAATAAATGCAGATAATTTCGTCTATGTCTTACCTCTAATCAGTGTGATAGGTGGTATAGCGACAGCATTACTCATTTTTACATTTAGTTTCAACAAAAATGAAGGCGTAACACCGGCAAGTATGGTCCTAATAGGTGTAGGATTACAAACTGCATTGTATGGTGGATCAATTACTATTATGTCAAAATTTGATGAAAATCAATCTGAGTTTATAGCAAAATGGTTTGCTGGTAATATTTGGGGTGATGAATGGCCATTTGTTATTGCTTTTATACCTTGGATTATTATTATAGTGCCATATTTATTATATAAATCTAATGCCTTAAATATAATTCATACAGGTGATAACATCGCTCGTGGTCTTGGTGTTCATTTAAATAGAGAACGTATTATTCTGTTCTTTATTGCAGTTATACTATCATCAGTTGCTGTAGCAGTTGCAGGTTCTATTTCATTTATTGGGTTAATGGGACCACATATTGCTAAACGTATTGTTGGGCCTCGACATCAATTGTTTTTACCTATTGCCATTTTAGTTGGTGCATTGTTACTCGTTATAGCAGATACAATTGGTAAAATTGTCTTGCAACCTGCAGGAGTTCCAGCTGGAATTGTAGTGGCAATTATAGGTACACCATACTTCTTATATCTTATGTATAAAACAAAAAGTGTATAAACTTTAAAAAGTTAAAGAATCTGAAATTAATAATTTTTCAGGTTCTTTTTTTATTACCAATTAATAGTATTCGTATTTATTTTTGGTGTGTCTTAATGATAGCGCATTCACAAATTCTGTTTTATACTATGACTGAAATCATAAGGAGGAAAAATGATGAAAAAACTGATTAAACAAAAAGAAACATTTTTAACAGATATGCTAGATGGTTTATTAATCACACAGCCTGAATTAACGGTCATTGCAGACACGGTAGTAGTAAAAAGAGAGAAGAAAACTTCTGGTGTCGCAATCGTATCAGGAGGTGGTAGTGGTCATGAACCGGCTCATGCTGGTTATGTTGCACAAGGAATGCTTGATGCGGCAGTATGTGGAGAAATTTTTACTTCTCCAACACCAGATAAAATTTTGGAAGCCATCAAATATGTTAATAATGATGCTGGTGTTTTACTAGTAGTAAAAAATTATGCTGGTGACGTTATGAACTTTGAAATGGCTCAAGAAATGGCTGACATGGAAGGCATTAATGTTGAAATGGTTATTGTTAAAGATGATATTGCAGTTTCAAATGAAGAACAACGACGTGGTGTTGCTGGGACAGTATTAGTTCATAAATACGCTGGTTATCTTGCAGAACAAGGTAATACTTTGGAAGAGATTAAAGAACAATTAGACGTATTTATACCTACGATAAAAAGCTTAGGTATGGCTATTAGCCCACCATTAGTACCAACTACTGGGAAATATGGCTTTGATATTGAAGATGATCAAATGGAAATTGGAATTGGCATACATGGTGAAAAAGGGTTGCATAGAACAAAAATGCAAGATATAGAACGTATTACGCAATCATTATTAAGTGAATTATTTAAAGAAATCAAAGCTAATGATATCATTGTCATGGTTAATGGTATGGGTGGTACGCCATTATCAGAACTTAACATTGCAACAAAATTCATTAGTAATTATTTAAAAGCTGAAGATATAGTAGTTGCAAAATGGTTAATAGGAGATTATATGACTTCTTTAGATATGCAGGGTTTTTCTATAACTATTGTTCCTAATCAACCACAATATTTAGAAGCATTCAATGCGAAGACATCAAGTCCATATTTTCATTAAAAATAAATGAATAAATATACATTAATGAGGTGTAAAAATGAACGTTAGTGAAATGAAACAACGCTTATTACAATTAGAAACAACGTTTAAACAACAAGAAGACGAATTAACAGATTTAGATAGAGCAATCGGAGATGGAGATCATGGCGTTAATATGTTGAGAGGATTTTCCGCTGTGAAAGAAAATATTGATGATAGTTCGATGCAATCACTATTTAAGTCAACGGGTATGACATTAATGTCGAATATTGGAGGTGCTTCGGGGCCTTTATACGGTTTTAGTTTTGTCAAAATGTCAACTGTAGTTAATGACGATATTGATAGTCAAAATTTAGGGCAATTATTGTATACTTTTGCAGATGCTATTGCTACAAGAGGAAAAGTAGAGCTTAATGAAAAAACAATGTATGATGTTGTTAAAAGAGCAGCAGACAATTATGCTAATGGAGATAAATTAACAGTTGAACAATTGCAGCAACTGGCTAATGATACTAAAAATATGGTTGCCACAAAAGGTAGAGCCGCCTACTTTAAAGAAGATTCTAAAGGATATATTGATCCCGGCGCACAAAGCATGGTTTATATTTTAAGTGCATTGATAGGAGAAGAATAAGGATGACAACAATCGTATTAATTAGTCATAGTAACGATATTGCACAAGGTACAAAACAACTTATTCAACAAATGGCTGGTAATGTTAATGTAGTAGCCAAAGGCGGTCTAAAAGATGGTACTATAGGAACGTCTTTTGATGATATTAATCATGTGTTAAATGAATTAAATGATGATGCACTGTGCTTTTATGATATAGGTTCTTCTGAAATGAATCTCGATATGGCTATAGAAATGTATGCAGGAGATTATCAAATTAGTAAAGTTGATGCTCCGATTGTAGAAGGATCTTTTACAGCTGCAGTTAAGCTTTCGGTAGGTGGCTCATTAGAGGATGCAGTTCAAGAGGTTAAGTTAAACTTTTAGTTTGAATTTTAAATTATTTAAAAACGTATTTCTTTTTCAAATGAAACTTTATAGAAAATGTGATATTATATATATGAATGTTTAATAAAATCTGGACAAATAGGAGGACATAGCCATGCAACATCTAATAAAGAAACATGTATTAAATGGCGAGTTTAATTCGGTAAGACAACTGATGTCCGAAACAGATTTTATGGAATTTGAAGAAGCATATATTTCGAGTGCACATGAAGTAGAAAGTATGATGTTTTATACGTGTATTTTAGATATGATTAAGCATGAAGAATCAGCTGAAATGCATGACTTAGCATTTTTATTGCTCGTGTATCCGCTAAGCGAATATAAAGGTGCTTTAGATTCTGCTTATTATCATGCAGACGCTTCCATAAAACTTACTGACGGTAAAGAAGTTAAAAGTTTATTACAAATGCTATTATTACATGCCATACCTACACCGGTTATTTCTGATAAGAAAGCCTTTGATATAGCTAAACAAATATTGAAATTAGATCCAAATAATAATGTTGCACGTAATGTATTGAAAGATACTGCTAAACGTATGGATAATGTTGTTGTTAATATTAATGAATTACACCAACGTAACGCACGTTAAAGAATGATAAATGTAATATTGTTTTGATTTTTTAATATCATAATCTTATAAATGAGTGGAGCATACATATGTTCCACTCATTTTTTTGAATTATAACAATTAATATGGAATGCTTTTATAAACGGTGGTTCGAAGAGACTGGGACAATAATATTGCACACTTCAATTCAAGCATTTAGCAGTAACTGTCTAGTTTGTAACATGTTGGTCAATCCACGTTTTACAAATCTAGTCAGTGTTGCCACGATGGGTGGGACCTGTTATCAAAAATCCATGTGTGGATTTTACATTAATGTGCAAGACAGGCATCTACGAAATAAATTTTATATAAAATTTATTTCTGTCCCACTCCTTTTTTGGACGTATCAACATAATAAAAAATGGATAAATATGTATATTGTGATACAAGGGAATAATAGATGAATATAGTAATTAAATAAAATTCATTTTGTTAGTGCATTATAAATAAAAAATATAAATTTTTTTGAATTGTCAATAAATGCGATTGTACGTATGGATTGAGTACTATGACCAAAGTGAAAAATAACTCAGGCGACTTGCAATAATATGTAAGTACGTTATAATGCACACTGTGCAAAATTAAGGAGGTCTATTATTCACATGGAGATGAATAAAGAAGCAACGAAAATTGGGTTTGCCTATGTCGGAATTGTTGTAGGTGCAGGATTTTCGACAGGACAAGAAGTTATGCAATTTTTTACTAAATTTGGATTGTGGTCTTATATAGGCGTAATTATTTCGGGATTTATTTTAGCTTTTATAGGTCGACAGGTTGCTAAAATTGGTACTGCTTTTGAAGCAACCAATCATGAATCAACTTTACAATATATTTTTGGTAAAAAGTTTAGTAAGATTTTTGACTATATATTAATATTTTTCTTATTTGGAATTGCAGTAACAATGATTGCAGGGGCTGGTGCAACGTTTGAAGAAAGTTATAATATACCTACATGGTTAGGCGCATTAATCATGACAGCTATCATTTATATAACGCTATTATTAGACTTTAATAAAATTGTACGTGCACTAGGCATAGTGACACCATTTTTAATTGTATTAGTTGTGTTAATAGCAGTAGTTTATTTATTTAAAGGACACGTGTCATTAACTGATGTTAATCATGTAGTGCCTGATGCAAGTATTTGGAAAGGTATTTGGTTTGGTACCCTTTATGGTGGTTTAGCGTTCTCAGTAGGATTTAGTACTATCGTTGCCATTGGTGGAGATACTGAAAAACGTACAGTATCTGGTGCTGGCGCAATGTATGGTGGTATTATTTATACAATTTTATTAGCTTTAATCAACTTCGCTTTACAAAGTGAGTATCCAACAATCAAAAACGCCTCAATACCAACGCTAACATTAGCAAATAATATTCACCCAATGGTTGCTACTATATTATCTGTAATTATGTTGGCAGTTATGTACAATACAATTTTAGGACTAATGTACTCATTTGCTGCACGCTTTACAGAACCTTATAGTAAAAACTATCATATATTTATTATTATTATGATGGTAGCAGCATATATTTTAAGTTTTGTAGGCTTTACAGAAT
>NZ_PPQR01000059.1 GCF_002902085.1 Staphylococcus simiae | reverse complement strand
AGCCCAACGACTGTGGGAACTTATCCAGTGACCGTGACAACAACAGACGCTGAAGGAAACACAACAGAGACGAAATTCACGATTACAGTGGTGGATACGACGGCACCAACGGTAAAAGACATTGACGATCAAACGAAAGAAGTTAATACACCAATCGATAACATTGTCATTGATGGAAGTGACAATAGTGGTCAGCCAGTAACAAACAGTGTGAGCGGCTTACCGAATGGCGTAACGTTTGATGAAGCAACGAATACAATCAGTGGCAGTCCAACAACGGTTGGTACGTATCCAGTAACAGTGACAACAACAGACGCGGAAGGCAACACAACAACGACAAAATTTACGATTACAGTGATAGATACGACAGCTCCAACAGTAAAAGCTATTGATGACCAAACAAAAGAAGTGAACACACCAATCGACAACATCGTTATTGACGGCCAAGATAACAGTGGCCAGCCAGTAACAAACAGTGTGAGTGGCTTACCAGAAGGCGTAACGTTTGATGAAAATACAAACACAATTAGTGGTAGTCCAACGACTGTGGGAACTTATCCAGTCACAGT
>NZ_PPQR01000006.1 GCF_002902085.1 Staphylococcus simiae | reverse complement strand
GTTTTAAAGGGATACATATATTTATTTACTAAAGTTTTAAAGAAAATAGTAAGTGAATAATGGTGAGACTTTTGCAGCAGAAAGGCATCAAAAAAAGACAGTTCACAATTTTTTACAAAGTCAAATTTTGGAAGCTGGAATCTAGTGAAATATTTTCTTTAATATATAAGACTGGCAAGGTTGAACATTGTGGCTTTAGCAAAGAAAAATTCTGTCAACAGAATTTTCACTATACTATTCAAGTTGGGGTGCTAGTCTATCAAAATAGTAATTCAATTTATTAGAGAACTTTAATTAATGCAACCTAATTCAACTGTATCAACTAATAAAAGCAGTAAACCTAAAGTGTCATAAGGTTTACTGCTTTTATAAAAACGTTGTTATAACGTATATAGTCTTTTACGGGCATATAAAAGGGGAATATCTGAAAATGACCAATCCAATTTTGAACGAAACGTATGTGGGGGGGGAATGTTCTATTTGGTATTGATAATCATTTTCAAATAGTATTATACACTATTGAGAATCATTGTCAATTACTTCGGTAAAATTTTTAATAAAGTTTTTTAGTCTATAATATCTTTTTAAATATGCCTCCTAGATTAACTGTAACTTAGTCATTGTCTTCATTATAAATAACAATTAACCATTAGTTATGATGTAAAATCTTACATCAAAAGGTTAAATAAATAACAATGACGTTTAAGCATAAATGATTTGAATATGAGAAAAATAATAACAACATTATTTTTTTATGCTAAAATTTATATAAGAAGTGAAAAGTACACAATAAGTTGAAACTGGGACAAAATGCATTTTACACTTAAGATTAAGCATTTTAGCAGTAACTGTCTAGTTTTAAAATATTGATAAATCAGTGTTTTAAAACTCTAGTCAGTCTTGTCAGGGTGGGATTAAGAAATAAATTTAAAAAAATTATTTCCATCCCACTCCCTGTTTTAAAATTGTATAGTAATAAGAGGTACAAATATGACACATATTTTAATTGTTGAAGATGAGCAAAATTTAGCAAGGTTTATAGAATTAGAATTGACACATGAGAATTATAAAGTAGATATAGAGTATGATGGACAACAAGGGCTGAATCGTGCTTTAAATAATCAATATGATTTAATTATTTTAGATTTAATGCTTCCGAGTATCAACGGTCTTGAAATTTGTCGCAAGATTAGACAACAACAAGAAACACCCATTATTATTATTACAGCAAAAAGCGATACATATGATAAAGTGGCAGGTTTAGATTATGGGGCAGATGATTATATCGTCAAGCCTTTTGATATTGAAGAATTGTTAGCAAGAATAAGAGCTATATTACGTCGTCAACCGCAAAAAGATATTATTGACGTACATGGTGTAATTATCGATAAAAATGCTTTTAAAGTTACATTTGAAGGACATGAAATTGATTTAACGAAAACTGAATATGATTTATTGTATGTTCTTGCTGAAAATCGTAATCATGTTTTACAGCGTGAACAAATTTTAAATCACGTATGGGGATATAATAGCGAAGTTGAAACGAATGTTGTGGATGTCTATATCCGCTATTTACGTAATAAATTAAAACCATATAATCGGGATAAAATGATAGAAACCGTGCGTGGCGTAGGATATGTGATTAGATGATAAAGAGAAAATTAAGACATAATTGGATACTTGTTACGACAATGATTACTTTCGTTACCATCTTATTATTTTGCCTGATTATTATTTTCTTTTTAAAAGATACATTGCATAATAGTGAACTAGATGACGCAGAACGAAGTTCCAGTGATATCAATAATTTATTTCATTCTAAAAGTGTAAAAAATATTTCAGCACTTGATTTAAATGCATCTTTAGGCAATTTTCAAGAAATAATCATTTATGACGACCATAACCATAAATTATTTGAAACTTCAAATGATAATACTGTACATGTTGTTCCTGACTTTGATCATGGACATACCGATAGAATAATGATGAAAAGATATCATGGAGTAGATTATCTCATTATTACAGAACCGATAGTGACGAAAGATTTCAAAGGTTATAGCTTATTAATTCATTCCTTAGAAAATTATGACAATATCGTCAAATCATTATACATTATTGCATTAGCATTCGGTGTCATTGCTACTATTATTACAGCGACGATTAGTTACATATTTTCTTCACAAATCACCAAGCCATTAGTTACGTTATCTAATAAAATGATTAAAATTAGACGAGATGGTTTTCAAAATAAATTACAATTAAATACTAACTATGAAGAAATTGAAAATTTAGCAAGTACATTTAATGCCATGATGAGTCAAATTGAGGAATCATTCAATCAACAGCGTCAATTTGTAGAAGATGCGTCTCATGAATTACGTACACCCTTACAAATTATTCAAGGGCATTTAAATCTTATTCAACGGTGGGGAAAAAAGGATCCTGCGGTATTAGAAGAGTCTTTAAATATTTCAATTGAAGAAATGAATCGTATTATTAAATTAGTAGAAGAATTATTGCAATTGACAAAAGGTGATGTGAATGACATTTCTTCTGACAAACAACTTGTCAATATAAATGACGAAATTACATCTCGTATCCACTCATTAAAACAGTTACATCCTGATTATCGTTTTGAGACAAATCTAACTTCAAAAACTTTAGAAATTAAAATGAAACCACACCAATTTGAACAATTATTTTTAATTTTTATAGATAATGCTATAAAATATGATAATCAACACAAACACATTGTCGTAAGTACGTTTTTGAAAAATAAGCAAAAAATTATTGAAATTCGAGATCATGGCATGGGGATACCGAAAGAAGACCAAGAATTTATTTTTGATAGATTTTATCGAGTTGATAAATCACGAGCCAGAAGCCAAGGTGGTAATGGACTTGGTTTATCCATTGCACAAAAAATCATTCAAATGAATGGTGGGACAATACAAATCGACAGTGATTTAAATGAAGGTACAACATTTAAAATTATCTTTTAAATAAAGTTGTATTTATGTAATAAATTGAATACAATGTGATACCAATAATACGTACTAAAATATAGGAGAATCAACGGTTTTGTTGATTCTCTTTTTTATACAATAAATAGGTAAATCTACTTTAACAAATAGTCAATAAGTGATATTATTACATTGTAAGCGTTTCAACATTTTTGTGGAGGGTGTAAAATGACTAACGAAAGAAAAGAAGTTACAGAGGCGCCTGTAAACTTCGGTGCAAATCTAGGCTTAATTCTAGATCTATATGATGATTTTCTGCAAGATCCATCATCTGTACCTGAAGATTTACAAGTCTTGTTTAATGCAATAAAAAATGATGATGCTACTGTTCCAACATCACATGGAGCAAGTAGTCAAAACAGTGATGGAACAATTAAACGTGTGATGCGCTTAATAGATAACATTAGACAATATGGGCATTTAAAAGCTGATATCTATCCTGTTAATCCTCCAAAGCGTAATCATGTTCCTAGATTAGAAATTGAAGAATTTGATTTAGACAAAGAGACTTTGGAAGAGATATCTGCAGGAATTGTTTCCGATCATTTTTCAGAAATTTATGACAATGCATATGAAGCTATTTTAAGAATGGAAAAGCGTTATAAAGGACCAATTGCTTTTGAATATACGCACATTAACAATAATACTGAACGTGGTTGGTTAAAACGACGCATTGAAACGCCGTATAAAGTGACACTAAATAATAGTGAGAAAAAAGATTTGTTCAAAAAATTAGCATATGTTGAAGGCTTTGAAAAATATTTACACAAAAACTTTGTAGGTGCCAAACGTTTTTCAATTGAAGGGGTAGATGCGTTAGTACCAATGTTACAACGCACAATAACATTAGCTGGTAAAGAAGGCATTAACAATATTCAAATTGGTATGGCTCACCGTGGACGTTTAAATGTCTTAACACATGTGTTAGAAAAACCATATGAAATGATGATTTCAGAATTTATGCATACTGATCCAATGAAATTCTTACCTAAAGATGGAAGTTTAGAATTAACTGCTGGTTGGACAGGTGATGTTAAATATCACTTAGGTGGTATTAAGACCACTGACTCATATGGAACGACACAACGAATTGCTTTAGCCAATAACCCAAGTCATCTAGAAATCGTTGCGCCTGTTGTAGAAGGTAGAACAAGAGCAGCTCAAGATGATACGCATCGTGCTGGTGCACCAACGACAGATCATCATAAATCTATGCCAATTATTATACATGGTGATGCAGCATATCCAGGTCAAGGTATTAACTTTGAAACGATGAACTTAGGTAACCTTAAAGGATATACAACGGGTGGCTCATTGCATATTATCACAAACAACAGAATTGGCTTTACTACAGAACCTATTGATGGTCGTTCAACAACTTATTCAACTGATGTTGCTAAAGGTTACGATGTTCCAATTTTCCATGTTAATGCAGATGATGTTGAAGCAACAATCGAAGCTATTGATATTGCTATGGAATTTAGAAAAGAATTTCATAAAGATGTAGTTATTGATTTAGTAGGTTATCGACGTTATGGACATAATGAAATGGATGAACCATCTATTACCAATCCGCTACCGTATCAAAATATTCGTAAACACGATTCAGTAGAATATATCTTTGGTAACAAGCTTGTTGAAGAAGGTGTCATGACTGAAGATGAAATGAATTCAGTTATCGATAATGTTCAAAAAGAATTAAGACAAGCACATGATAAAATTGATAAAGCTGATAAAATGGATAACCCAGATATGGAAAAACCTGACGATTTAGCATTACCATTACAAGCTGATGAACAAAGTTTCAGTTATGATCATTTAAAAGAGATTAATGATGCCATGCTTAGTTATCCAGAAGGATTCCATATTTTAAAAAAATTAAATAAAGTACTTGAAAAACGTCATGAACCATTTAACAAAGAAGATGGTTTAGTAGATTGGGCTCAAGCAGAACAATTAGCGTTTGCCACAATTCTTCAAGATGGTACACCAATTCGATTAACTGGACAAGATAGTGAACGTGGTACTTTCAGTCACCGTCATGCAGTATTACATGATGAAGAAACTGGAGAAACATACACACCTTTACATCATGTGCCACATCAAAAAGCAACATTTGATATTCATAACTCACCATTGTCTGAGGCTGCTGTGGTTGGATTTGAATATGGTTATAACGTTGAAAATAAAGAAAGTTTCAATATTTGGGAAGCTCAATATGGTGATTTTGCCAATATGGCACAAATGATATTTGATAATTTCTTATTTAGTTCACGAGCTAAATGGGGAGAACGCTCAGGTTTAACATTATTCTTACCTCATTCATACGAAGGTCAAGGACCTGAACACTCATCAGCAAGATTAGAACGTTTCTTGCAACTAGCAGCTGAAAATAATAGTACAGTGGTCAACTTATCTAGCTCAAGTAACTATTTCCATTTATTACGTGCTCAAGCAGCAAGTTTAGGTACAGAACAAATGCGTCCATTAATTGTTATGTCACCGAAAAGTTTATTACGTAATAAAACAGTTGCAAAACCAATTGATGAATTTACAAGTGGTGGTTTCCAACCTATCTTAGTTGAAGAGCATCAACAAGATAAAGTAACAAAAGTGATTTTAGCAACTGGTAAAATGTTTATTGATTTAAAAGAACAACTTGCTAAAAATCCTGATGATTCTGTCTTACTTGTAGCAGTTGAAAGACTATATCCATTCCCACAAGAGGAAATTGATGCACTATTATCACAATTACCTAATTTAACTGAAGTATCATGGGTACAAGAAGAGCCTAAGAATCAAGGCGCATGGTTATTTGTTTATCCATATATCAAAGCATTAGTTGCAGATAAATATGATTTAAGTTATCATGGCAGAATTCAAAGAGCTGCTCCAGCAGAAGGCGATGGGGAAATCCATAAGTTGGTGCAAAGTAAAATCATTGAATATGCATTAAAAAATAACTAGGGGGAAAATAAAGTTATGTCAGAGGTAAAAGTTCCAGAATTAGCAGAGTCTATTACAGAAGGTACCATTGCAGAGTGGTTAAAAAATGAAGGCGATCAAGTCGATAAAGGTGAAGCTATCCTTGAATTAGAAACTGATAAGGTCAATGTTGAAGTTGTTTCTGAAGAGGCAGGGGTATTATCACAACAATTAGCTAATGAAGGCGACACAGTTGAAGTTGGCCAAGCAATTGCAGTTATTGGTGAAGGTAGTGGTAACGCTTCAAATGAAACAGCAAGCAACGATACTCCACAAAAAGAAGAAACTACTAAATCACAAGTTACTGAACAAACTTCTAATGCTAGTGAAGAAAGTAAACAAACTGATGATAATAACCAAAGAGTCAATGCTACACCATCAGCAAGACGTTATGCTAGAGAAAATGGTGTGAATTTAGCAGAAGTAAGTGCTAAAAATAATGATGTTGTTAGAAAAGAAGATATTGATAATAGACAACAAGTGCCAGCTAAACAAGAAACGAAAGCACCTAACAAAGCACCAAAAGCAGCTAATCAAAATCCATCAAAACCAGTTATCAGAGAAAAAATGTCTCGTAGAAAGAAAACGGCAGCTAAAAAATTATTAGAAGTTTCTAATAATACAGCAATGTTAACGACATTTAACGAAGTTGATATGACGAATGTGATGGAATTACGTAAACGTAAAAAAGAACAATTTATGAAAGATCATGATGGTACTAAATTAGGATTCATGTCATTCTTTACTAAGGCAGCTGTTGCAGCACTGAAGAAATATCCAGAAGTTAATGCAGAAATTGATGGCGATGACATGATTACGAAACAATATTATGATATTGGTGTAGCCGTTTCTACTGATGACGGATTATTAGTACCATTTGTCAGAGACTGTGATAAGAAGAATTTTGCTGAAATTGAAGCTGAAATTGCAAACTTAGCAGTTAAAGCTAGAGATAAAAAACTTGGATTAGACGATATGGTTAATGGATCATTTACAATTACGAATGGTGGTATCTTTGGTTCAATGATGAGTACCCCAATTATTAATGGAAGTCAAGCTGCTATTTTAGGAATGCACTCAATCATTACTAGACCAATAGCTATTGATCAAGATACAATTGAAAATCGTCCAATGATGTATATTGCATTAAGCTATGATCATAGAATCATTGATGGTAAAGAGGCTGTTGGATTCTTAAAAACAATTAAAGAATTAATTGAAAATCCAGAAGACTTATTACTAGAATCATAATATAGACCAAAATATAGTAACAAATTTTGATACAACGGCGTACATCGTCGTTGTATTTTTTCACTTAATTAACATCAATTATTAAGTATCAGTACAAAGGCTAGGGACCCAGCAAAGAAAAATTCTGTCACTATAATTTTTACAATAATGTGCAAGCTGGGGAAGAACTAATAAAGATTGTAAATCTAACTAGTTCTAAATGTGCCGGACGGGCAAGTTGGGCAAGAGCTAGTATCATAACAATTATGACTTTAGTATGATGTGACACTGTCTATGCTATGTTAAATTAAGATTATGTCAAAAATAAGGAGTCAATTGAGATGTCATCTTATGCAGTTGAATTTCAACATGTTTCTAAACGTCTTAATCATCAAGATATCTTAAATCATGTTAGCTTTAAGATACCTAAACATAGCATTACATTAATAGAAGGAAAAAATGGTTCTGGTAAAAGTATAACTATAAAATTGTTATGTAAACTAATAAAACCAAATCAAGGTCATATCATATCGACAAAATCTATCAGTTATGCACCTGAACATTTTCCTGATACTTTAAATATATCTATAAAAGATTATTTTAAATATATTAAACAAGTAAATAGCACTGCATTTCAACAAGCTATGTTTGATTTATTTATATCGCAATTACAAATACAACCGTTTTTAAATACTAAATTAAAGGATTGTTCTTTGGGTACTCGACAAAAGGTGAATCTAATTCAATGTTTAGTTGTTAATAAAGATTTATATGTCTTGGACGAACCATTTAATGCTTTAGATAAAAAGTCAGTAGCATTTATTAAAAGGTATTTATTACAGCTTAAAGACAAACATACAGTGATCTTGACATGTCATGATCAAGACGTACAACAATTGATTAGTCATAAAGTTTTGATAAATAACGAAGGTTTAATAGAAGATACATCGATAAATACATTGCGGTCACAAGTTACTTATAAAAATGTGATCATTAATTTCAATAATATAAAGTTACTTAACAATGATTTGATAGATATGTGGCACCAGATTGAAATCTGTGATTATGAATTACATATTGTTATCAAGCGTGATGATTTAAATCGTTTGTTGGTCACATTAATTCATTATGACATAGAAATAAAAGAGGTAGGGGATTATAATTATGATTAAAGCCTTTATCATGTTGCAATGTAAAAAGATTTGGTCGACTTATTCATTTATACCACCTTACTTAATTTTTATCTTTTGGATTTTATTATTATATTTTTATCGTGGTCAGGACACTAATTCAAGTTATGCATTATCAGTCTTTGTATTGTTTGTTATCACGATGTGGCTAACTAAAATCATCTTTCATTCTGATTCCAATGTTGAAAAACATCTTTTTTATATACAGCTTAAACATAGAAAAGTTTATCTCTATTTGAAAATGATTGTTTGTTTGATAGTTCTACTACCACTTATTATTTTTTCATTAGTATATCCAATCATTTTTAATCTTTTTGATACAACTATTACCGTCAGAGAATTGATTTTAGCAATTTTATTACATATTTTTATGGTGTTATTAGCGATATTAATGACTACATTTGTGTTAACTATATGTCATCATGTCAAAAAATTACAATGGCCGATACTATGTCTACTAACGCTTTTAGTCATTTCACAAGACCTCATCAGTCAACAATCTATACTTTTCAAATGGCTTAAATGGGTCTTACCGCCAGTATCACGATTACTATCAATGATGTCTTTGGAAGATAGTGCCAGCTTATTTTATTTATTATGTCATATAATAGTTTATATGATTATATTAGTCACATGTATTACTATTGCTGACGATAAAATAGAAGTCATTTAATCGTCGACGCATAGTCATATCATTCTAAATGTAGATAATGTGCCACTGCTATAAATTCTTGCTAAAATACGTTATAATGTTACTGAAAGATAAAGATTGAGGTGTCTAGCATGTGTGGTTTAACTAGTGTTACATTAGGAACTACCAACTTACAACAAACGAAACATTTTATGGTTGATATATTGGGTTTGAATTTTGATAAGCACATTGACCAAGGTATGCGCTTTGGTGATGCGGATTTAAGCCCGGGTACGAGAATACATTTTATAGAAGTCCCGGGAGATGAACTTGAAACATCACATATTGAAAGTATTGGTTTACGTACACCCTCAGATTTAGGATTAACAGAATATCAAGACATATTAGATAACCATGGTATTGCTCATACTACGTTTAAAGAATTAAATGGCAATCAGTACTTTAGTTTTGAAGATTATAATAATCATGTCATTTCTATTTATTCTGATGAAAATAACTCTGGTGTAGGTCTTGGCATGCCATCTATCGATAGCGCTGTTAATCCATTACATCAAGTTCAAGGACTGGGTCCGGTTATTTTGAAAGTTAATGATGTTAACACAACGAGTCAAATTTTAAGTCATATTTTTGGCTTAGATTTATTTGCTGAGTACATGCCTTATGAAGATGCTAATTATTATGTGCAAGTTTTTAAAATCGGTACAGGCGGACTTGGTGGAGAAATACATTTATGTCAAGCAAATCCAACCATACAATTACCTGATTATGGCGTCGTAGATCAAGTAGAATTTTCAACACAAGATCAGGCACAATTTAATGAAGTTATTTCAAAATTAAACCAAATAGAATTACCATATGAAACGTTACAAAAAGATGATTTTGAATCGATACGGATTACTGAGAATAGTGGTCTGTCGTTCATATATACATTACAATATTAATTATAAATAGGGAGACAGATGATATGTTACACGAAACATGGAAAGATAAGGAACCAATTAAAAAAGTAGAAGTTACTAATACAGATGCTAAGAAATTTACAGTTTCTGATATGTTAACTGTTGGTAAACAATACGATGTCATCAATGAAACAGAAGAGTACTATCAAATAATAGATAACTCTGGACTAGTTGGTGGCTATTATAAGGACTACTTTAAAGAAGTTTAATACGGTTAAATATTAATAAATAAGAATAGAATAGTTAAACTAAGGCGATTGACGTAATTCAATGTCTTAGTTTTTTAATTTAGGTGAAGGAGTTAGGACTAATGGCAATAAAACAATATCAAAATTCAGATCAAACAGTATTTAATGATGCAAAAGCGTTATTTGATTTAAATAAAAATATACTATTAAAAGGTCCTACTGGATCTGGTAAGACCAAACTTGCTGAAACGTTAAGTGAAGTAGTTAATATTCCTATGCATCAAGTTAACTGTTCAGTAGATTTAGATACTGAAAGTTTGCTAGGCTTTAAAACAATTAAGACTAACGCACAAGGTCAACAAGAAATTGTCTTTGTAGATGGCCCTGTCATTAAAGCAATGAAAGAAGGCCATATTCTTTATATTGATGAAATTAATATGGCTAAACCTGAAACTTTGCCAGTACTTAATGGTGTGTTAGACTATCGTCGACAAATTACTAATCCATATACAGGTGAAGTCATAAAAGCCGTGCCTGGGTTTAATGTGATTGCTGCTATTAATGAAGGATATGTTGGTACCTTACCTATGAATGAAGCACTTAAAAACCGCTTTGTAGTGATACATGTAGATTATATAGATGGAGACATTTTAAAAGAAGTAATTAAAGAGCAAAGTTTATTACAAGATGATCATAAAATAGAGCAAATCATCAAATTTAATGAGGATTTACGCACTATGTCACAACAGGGACAAATTTCTGAAGAAGCAGCTAGTATTCGCGCACTACTTGATTTATGTGACTTGCTAACAGTTATGCCGGTGGAACGCGCAATAAAACGTACGATTATTGATAAATTGGAAGATGAACGTGAACAACAAGCAATTATTAATGCAGTTGAATTAAACTTTTAAAGAGGGATAAATGATGAGTGATCGTTTCATAAAATTTAATGACGAACAACTTGATGCTAAGCAAGTTATGATGTTACAAGATTTAGCACGCTTACTATTAAAAAATGAACAAACGCAAGTGAAGATTCAAAAATTCCCTTTTTATAATCCACTTCAAAATATACTCATTACAAGTTGGTTTTGGTCACATCGACCTAAGCATATAGAGCAAGCAGGCTTAAAAACTGATGTCATGCTAGCTGCTTATGGCTATCAATTAATGGATGTTGACATTGTCAATGAAGTTGTACATGACAGACAATTTGAACATACGAAGTTTTATCAACAACTTTTTAAACTATTAGAGGACATGAGAGTCTTTAATATGATTAAAAGTCAACGTCCCAATACAGCGAAATATATAGACTTACGTTTAAACACACGTATTGCATATACTGAATCGCAAATAAAAGTTTATCAAACTAAAACACAGTATACTGATTTATTATTTTTATATTTGGAAAAAGCTTTTTTAAGTCAGAATTTCTTTGATATACCTACCATTCATCCTAAACTAGATGATATTTTAGTTAATATGTTTTTATACTTACCTAATTTTTTCTACAATGAGAATTCTGAAGACAACATGTATTTAGCACAACGTGTCATGTTCCAAATTGATCATATTTTACAAGAAGATATGTTGAATGAATATTATTATTTACCAAGAACAGTCTATGAACAAATTGCAGAGCAACAATTTGAAGATTTAACGAGAACTGATGCCAGTCAAGTGGATGGCAAGGATGCTTCTTCTGAAGATGATGATATTGAAAGTGAACATGCTGAAACTAAATCAGCAGATAGTGAATCACAAGGTGGGGCATATCTTGAAATGGAACTGCATGAAGGTGAAAATAGTGAAACATTAGGCAATGATGAAGCAAGAGAAGGCGATTCAACTGATGACATGACTGATATGATGACAAAAAAAGGTAAAGGCTCTCAAAATGATACACTAGATGATAAAGAAGGTGGCGCTACTGGACAAAATAGCGCTTTTCAATTAGATGGTATTAACAAAAATGTTGCCATTGAATGGCAAATTCCACAAATTGAACCACAATATGTTAGTGAATATCAAGACGTACGCAGTGAAGTGCAATTTGAGATTAAAGATTTAATTCAAATTATTAAAAAAACCATTGAACGCGAACATCAAGACGCACGATATAATCTAACTAAAGGTCGTTTACAAAAAGATTTAATTAATTGGTTTATTGATGACCAATATAAACTATTTTACAAAGAACAAGATTTAAGTAAGTCTTTTGATGCGACATTTACGTTATTAATTGATGCCTCTGCTAGTATGCATGATAAAATGGCTGAAACGATTAAAGGTGTTGTTTTATTCCATGAGACGTTGAAATCACTAAATATTAAGCATGAGATATTAGCCTTTAGTGAAGATGCTTTTGATGCCGATGAAAGTGTGCAACCTAATATACTGAGCGAAGTAATTAACTATGATTATTCAATATTAGATAAAGATGGCCCTAGAATTATGGCGTTAGAGCCACAAGATGATAATCGTGATGGTGTAGCGATACGAATAGCTAGTGAACGATTAATGCGACGACATCATCATCAACGATTTTTAATTGTCTTTTCCGATGGCGAACCATCAGCCTTTAATTATAGTCAAGATGGTATTATTGATACGTATGAAGCAGTAGAAATGGCACGCAAATTTGGCATAGAAGTATTTAATGTCTTTTTAAGTCAAGAACCGATTACTGAAGACATAGAGCAAACGATTCATAATATATATGGACAATATGCTATTTTTGTAGAAGGTGTTGAAAATTTACCAGCACATTTATCACCATTATTGAAAAAACTATTATTAAAATCTTTATAGTTTAATGAATTGGGATGGCAAGCGCCATTGTGTACCTCTTAATAATATTAATTAAATATAAAATTAAAAAAATCGAGATGCTCACAGCAAGAAAGTGAAAATCTCGATTTTTTATACAAGTTTTTCTAGCTTTTAAATAGTATTGATGATGTGATTAATCTTGTTTCATCGTTATCAAATGTTGCTTTAAGTCGTTTTCTAAATGTTGTAGTTCTTGTTCTGCTTGTTGGCGGTGTTCACGACCTTGTTGCTGAATTTGTAATGTTTGTTCAATTGTGTCAATAATATCTTGTTGTGTCGTTTTTAAAGTTTCTATATCAACAATACCACGTTCATTTTCAGTAGCTGTTTCAAGTGCATTTTGTTTTAGCATGGCAGCATTGGTAGTAAGTAGGTCATTCGTTGTATCAGTAACTGCACGCTGTGCTGCAACGGCGTTACGTTGTCTCATTAGTGTTAAAGCGATGGCCATTTGATTCTTCCATAGAGGAATACTTGTTAAAATAGAACTTTGAATCTTTTCGGCTAATGCTTGATCAACATTTTGGATCATTCTAATTTGTGGTGCTGTTTGAATCGCAATTTGTCGAGATAGCTGTAAATCATAAATACGTTTATCTAAGCGATCAATAAACTGTTCCATATCAGCTAGACGTTGCACTTCCATTTGATTGGAACTTTGTTGTACTTCAGCTTGTAGTTTAGGTAAATCTTGTTGAAGTAACTGATGCTTTTTTTGTTGTGCAGCAATGATATACAATGTTAAATCATCAAAATAAACTTTATTCTTATCATACAGTTGATCTAGCAATTCTATATCTTTACTTAAGTAATCTTGATGTTGTTGTAATTGAATCGTTATGCGATCGATTTGTGCGCTTACTGATTGCATTCTTGAAAAGATTTCATTGACAGAAGCTTTGGCTCTAGTAAATAATTTTTTGAATTTTGACTGCTTATCAGGATTTAAATCATTAGGATTTACAGTTTTTAACTTAGTCATTAAATCATTTAATGTATCACCGACAGGACCAACATCTTTCGTTTGAACATCGTCCAGCATTTGATGAGAAAAATGTGACATATGTTGTTGTAATTGTGCACCATAGGATAATAAACTATCATGGTCTAAAGTTTTAATTTGTTGGCTCAATTGATCAACCTTTTGTTGTTCTTCAATAGACAGTTGTTGTTTGTCATAACTATTTGTTGTTAATTGCTGTTGTTTGTTATTGAGCAAATCATCAAGAGGATGCGTCTTTGTATGCTTATCATTATTTAACATCATTAATCCTCCATATTTTATTTATTGTCTTTATGTTGTTGTTGTCTTAATCTATTTAATTCAATTTCTACGTCCAGTCTTTGATAGTCATCTTCGTTTAATCTCCTTAAATCTGCTAACAAAGTTCGCTTAACTTCATCAAGTGTAATTCTCGTTTGTTCTAATTTTTGTTTGTCTATTTTTGTTTTACGTGGCATTTTAGCTAGGCGTGTATAAGACTCAACTAAATTTAAGGCATTATCTAAATGGGAATAAAAGAACCCTTCAACAATAAAGAACATAGCTGGTCTTTGCTTAACAGACGTATAAATAGAGCGAGATATTTGATAAATATCATGTATTTGTTTGAAATCTTTAATTGAGCGTATATTGACATAACTTTTTAATATACCTCTCAATTTCTGATGTGTTTGATTTAGTTGACTGCGTATATAGCGATAATCTTTTCTAGATAAACCAATTTCATTCAAATATTTACGAGATGTCAGTTTTTGTATAGGTAAATAGCTTGCAATAAAACCTAATACACCAATGGTTAAATCAAGCAAAAAGGTAACATCTAAAGCAACTACACCTACAATCCATGTCATGATGGCGACAGGTATGCCTACTAATACACCCAATATATGAGAGATCGTATATCTCATTGTCATCTTCCTTTATATAGCGTTTTATATCGTTCTGAAATCATTTAATGAACTATCTATTTCTAAATCGTCAATTTCATGATGAGTTACTTGTGATGCTGGAGAAGCACCTTCAATAACGCTATTTAAAAATTGATTTAAATCATCTTCCTTACCTTGAGCATATATATCTACATAATCACTGACATTTTGTACGGTTCCTACAATATTATATTTAAATGCAAGTCTTTGAGTATAGAATCGGAATCCGACGCCTTGAACTGTTCCAAATACTTTAACATGTTTACGTTCCATAAAATCACCCCATAATGTTATTATACGTAGTTTTCAGCTAAAAAACTAATATTTACTATGCGAAAAACAAGTACTATATCAAGTCACTTAGCTTGATTTTACATAGTGAAATATATGACAATAAAGACAAAGTTTTATGAGTTGAAAGGGGTCTTTAGTATGTGGACAGTTGCTAAGATTAGAGCCGATTATGAGGGATGGTGGTTGTTCAGTGACTGGCCAGATAATATTGTTGAACAATTTGATTATCAAACATTCGATGAAATGATTGAAAATTATCAACAATTAATCAATAAATGTAAATCTGAATTCGATAATTATATTACAGGTAAATATAATATTTATGCATTTTATAATAATTGTGATTTAAATTTTTGTGAAGATTGTGAAGAAGACTTACAAATATTTTATAGTTTTATTGTATTACAAGATAATGAAGTTTATTATAAACTTCCAATAGTTGATTAAGTGCGAATTTTTGATTATTATATTGCAATTTAGCAGTAAATCATCTATAATACTATTTAAGCAGATGTTTTATTCCATATTGCAAAGAATATTTGATATATATTACATGTATTTTTTGTAATATGCGAATAAGCATATTGAATGAATTTTAGTCTTGGAGGTTTCAGAATATGAAACAAGGTACAGTTAAATGGTTTAACGCTGAAAAAGGATTCGGCTTTATCGAAGTTGAAGGAGAAAATGATGTATTCGTACATTTTTCAGCAATTAACCAAGATGGTTACAAATCATTAGAAGAAGGTCAAGCAGTTGAGTTTGAAGTAGTTGAAGGCGATCGTGGTCCTCAAGCTGCAAACGTTGTAAAACTTTAATCTTCTGATATATAATCATTGATTAACTAACACCTTACCAAGATGTAAGGTGTTTTTATATACTTATTTTATGAATAATATAGAAGAGCCTCTCAATTGCGAGAGGCTCTTTTTGCGCTTGAAATATTTATAACAACATATTTATAATATAATTATAAGATTGAGTTCTCTTGATGTTGTCGATGTTATGAGGTGAATACTATTGATATATATTCTTATTAGTCTGGTTCTTAATTTAATATTCTACGGTATTTTATCGGTAGTTGGTTTGAAAGTAAATGTGCTGTTAATATTCATATTTATTTTAACTATACCTATTGCAATAGCAGGTTACTTTTACTTTAAAACTACTAACAATAAATTGTATATTTTTACTAATATTGTATTTTTAGATTTGTATTACTATATGTTTAATCTTCATCTCATGGATACCCCACAATATCACAAGCACTTTAATGAAACGTTAAACCATTTAAAAGATGATAATATTACATTAAGTCATTATAATTTTAATTTTAGTGACGTCGTTTTTTTAACTATTTATATGGTAATCATCTTTATCATTTTGTCTTACTATAAAAAGCATAAAATTAATAAGTGACATTGTAACAAAAGTTTATTTTTGAAATCTTTATAATTCCCATAAAATAAAACAAACCCTATCATGCTATGACAGTTATAGTTATTATCATAGTGAGATATGGTTTGTTTACTTATTAGTCATATTAGATTGTTAATGTTATTTATTTTGTATCATTAATAATGAGTTGTCTCAATGATTGACGTTTTATTACTTCACGTGCTTTGCCATCTTTTAAGAAGAAAACTGAAGGTTTCTGCATTTGATTATAATTTGAAGCCATAGAATAGTGATATGCTCCAGTTGATAGTATAGCTAAATAATCGCCACGTTTAACAGAAGAAGGTAATTTAGCATCTTTAATAATAATATCTCCGGATTCGCACAACTTACCAGCGATAGTTACAGTATCGTTGGCTTCTTCATGTCGATTAACAAGTAATGCTTCATATTGTGCGCCATATAGGGCTGTTCTGATATGATCACTCATACCACCATCTATAGAGACATATTTATTAACATTTGGAATATCTTTGATCGTACCAACTTCGTATAAGGTAACACCAGCTTCACCAACAATTGAACGACCAGGTTCTATGCCAATTTCAGGTAAGGGATAACTTAATTCATGTGCTATAGTTTTAATTGCTGAAGTAATTTGTGCAATACCTTCTTCTATTGGAAAGCTTTGATCACCATCAACATATCTGATGCCGAAACCACCACCAAGATTTAATAGCTCCACTTCAATTTGTTGTTTTTTTAACCAGTTTAAGACAATTTTAGCTGTTTCAATCATTGCTTCTGTGCCTTCAATTTGTGAACCAATATGGAAATGAATTCCTTTTAAATAGAGATGTTTACTTTGTGTAATTTTCTCAATGGCTTGATCAGCTAAACCATAACGAATAGATAAACCGAATTTACTATCTTCTTGTCCAGTTTGAATAAATTCATGGGTATGTGCTTCAACACCTGGATTAACACGTAAAACGACATTTACTATGTCATTGGCATATTTATCGATTAAGTCAATTTCTTCAAGTGAATCAATAACAAAATAACCAATACTACTTTCCAACGCATATCTAATTTCATGTTTAGATTTGTTGTTACCATGGAAGTGAATTTTTTTAGCATCAAATCCAGCTTCTAAAGCTGTATAAAGTTCTCCTTCTGACACAACATCCAATTGTAAATCTTCCTCTGCAACAAGTTTAACCATCTGCAGACATGTAAATGCCTTGGAAGCATAGGAGATGTTATATGTTAAGCCACTATGTTGGAATGCACGATGGTAACGTCTCATTTGCTCTCTAATTTGATTTTCATCATATACAATTGTAGGTGTACCAAAACTTTGAGCAATTGTTTTTAAACTCATGTCATTCATCGTTAGTTCGCCTGAAGCGTTATATTTTACAGTCATTAGCAATACTCCTTTTGTAAAGAATCATGATTCATTGCACTTAATTGTTCTGAATTTGCACCAACACCCTTAAAGGTAAATTCATCGATGCGCATATAATTATTATATAATATTACTTCATCTTGTGCTTGCACCGAGTCATCAACTTCAACAAACATATGACTCATCATCAATGCTCGAATAGGGTAGCGTTTATTATTTATTATCGCTTCATGTTGAGCACGACTTCTTAAAATACCGTCCCCATAACCTATATCAACCACAGCAAGTTTTGTATGGTTTCTCGTTGCTTCAAAAGCAAAACTATATCCACAATAATCACCTTGTTGTACTTCGCGTACTTGGATAACATTTGCTTTTACTTTTAACGATTGAATAATATCATCTTCGTTTAAAGAACTATATGGTCTAGAACCATATAATGCAATTCCCACTCTTGCGTGTGTATGGTAGGGCAGTACGACTTGACCTTCACGATAAAAACTAGCACTATTTTGAGCATGTATCATATCAAAATGATGACCTTCGTCTAATAAAGTATTTAAGACATTAAGCCATTGTTTACGCTCAATATCATAATCAGGTACATCAAATTCGTCAGCATAGCCAAAATGCGTCCAAATACCACTAATAATCATCTTGGGCTCACTATTTTTACTATGATCTGTTAATACTTCTTTAATTTCTGCCAGCGTTTTAAAACCAGAACGATGTAGTAAATTTTCAAATTCTAAATGTACACGTATACCTGCCAAATGATGTTTATTCTCATAGTAATAGCTTAGAGACGGTAGCGTCATTTGAATGTCATTATCTCTAATAGCATCAAAATCATAAACAGCATTCATTAAAAAAATAGTGGCATCTGGTGCAAGTTGACGTATTTGTATGGCTTCGCGTAATGATGTTGTACTAAATGTTGTAATACCTGCTTGTAGAAATTGATCTACAGCAAATGCTAAACCATAATGATACGCATTATTTTTAACAACTGCCATAATTGGTTGATTATTTTTAACTTTTACAGCATTTTGTTGAAATATATCTGTATTAACTGACCATGTTGCTGTCAAAACGTTACACCTCTTTATAGTTTTTTAAAATATTTTCATAATAATTCGCCACATCAATTAACACATGTTCATCAAAATTCAAATGAGACGTATGCAAACCTGTGACAAACCCTTTATCTTTGTTACGTGTTCCCATAAAGACAAAGTAAGCAGGGGCTAATTGTTGGCCATAAAAGCTAAAATCTTCTCCGAATAAAAATGGTGTTGGTTTATCGATGACCTTTAAATCCGCCTCTGTTAAAGCTTGTTCAACTTGTGCACGCAATTTAGGACTATTCATTGTTGGCGGATAACCTTCAGCGAATTTCACTTCACAATCAACATTAAATAATAATTTAACACTTTCAGCTATTTTTATCATTTGCTGCTTAACAGTTGTTAAATCATCAATATCATAGGTACGAATAGTGCCTTCTAAATAACCATTACTAGGAACTGTATTAATTGCTTCCCCAGCTTCAAAATGACCAATATGAACAATGTTACGCTTTAAGCCATTAAGATGAAATTGTTGTATTTGAGCTATTTGTATGAGTGCATGTTGTAGCGCTTCACCACATGAATGACCTTGTTCTTTATCTGCAACATGGCTAGATAAACCATTAAAATAGAAACGATACTCTGTGGCGCTTGCAGTAATTTCTTCATCTCTTATTACAGCACCACCTTCATCAGTGAAAGGATTAACGTGTATACCGAAGACAGCTTCAATAGGGTATTTATCAAAGGCACCAGCTTTGATTAGACGATTGGCACCACCGCCAGTTTCTTCGGCAGGTTGGAAGATAAATACCACATTTTGAGGAAGTTCACCTTTATCTGCTAAATCTTTACAGCGTTTTACGAACAACATTAATGCAGTTGTGTGTCCATCATGGCCACAAGCATGCATAACATTGTCTGTTTGACTTCGGTAGGGTACTTCATTTTCTTCAAAAATAGGAAGGGCATCAATATCAGCTCTAAAAGCTAAAGTATGTGATCCATTACCTTCAAGATAAGCTATCACACCTGTTTCAAGTGGACAGTCATATGTAATATTGAGGTCATCTAAAAATTGTTTAATATATTCTGTTGTTTCAAATTCTTGTAAACTTAACTCTGGATGTTGATGAAGATGACGTCTGTGCTGTGTTACAAATTCTAATTCATTCATATTTATCAGCCCTTTGTTCATTAAATATTATATTATTAGTGTAGTATATTTACATATTCATACAAATAGTAAACCCTAAATTGTTACTTTATCATTCATTGTTATAAAGAAAAGACACCGATGAATCATTGCATCATCGATGTCTGTTGGAAATGATTAATTTTAACAGAATGCTCATTTCGAAATATCAAAACTAGCAATAAACATTGACTATGACTTAATCATTTAGTTTTCTTAAAGCTGAAACAATTTCGCGCTTTGAATCTTCAACTTCAGAAGTTTGTTTAATCACTTTCGCTGGCGTACCTGCAACGACAGCACCTGCAGGCACATCTTGAGTAACAATAGCGCCAGCAGCAACGATAGCACCTTCGCCAACTCTAACACCTTCAAGAATAACAGCATTAGCACCGATAAGAACATTATCTTCAATCACAACTGGAGATGCACTTGGTGGTTCAATAACACCTGCTAATACAGCGCCTGCACCTACATGTACATTTTTACCTGTAGTAGCACGACCTCCTAAAGTAGCATTCATATCAATCATCGTACCTTCACCCACGACAGCACCAATATTAATTGTTGCGCCCATCATCACGACAGCACCATCTTCAATAATTGCTTGCTCTCTAATAAAAGCACCTGGTTCAATACGTGCATTCGTATTGGTTAAATCTTTTAATGGAATCGCAGAATTACGACGATCCATTTCAATTTCTACATCTTCAAATTGTGCTTTGTAGTTAGCGTAAAAAGGTTTCCAGTCATCCGCTTCACAGAATATTACTTTTGAATTTTCAGATCCAAACACTTTAAACGTCTCAGGGAAATCGACATGATCAAATTGACCATTGACATAAACTTTTAAAGGTGTAGATTTTTTAGCATCACTTATATATTGAATAATCTCTTCCGCTGTTAAATGTTGTACCATATTGTTAAAGTCTCCTTAATGTAAATTTATAAATTATCGAATGTATAAAATCCGTTTGGTTTATTGATCAAGCGTTGTGCAGCCTGAATTGCTCCATTGGCAAAGATATCTTTTGATTGCGCACGATGTGTGATTTGAATGGTTTCATCTGTACCTGCAAATAACACTTCATGTTCACCAACAATAGTACCTCCACGTAGGGAATGAATACCGATATCTTGGGGTTGTCTTTTTTCATTCATTTCATGTCTATCATAAACAGGATTTGTTTGTTCACGTAATGACTCGATCACATCATAAAGTTTAACTAAAGTTCCACTAGGTGCATCTACCTTTTTGTTATGATGTGCTTCAGTTAATTCAATATCAAAATCTTGCAATAGAGGAACGGCAGCTTCTAATATTTTAGTTAAAGCATGGACACCAAAACTCATATTTGCACTGAAAAATACAGGCATACGTGTTGCTAATTGTTCTAACTTAGCAATGATCTGTTCTTTTTCACCAGTGGTTGCGACAACTAAAGGTAGAGTGAAGTCTTCATCTAATAATGGTAGTAATAAATTAGGATTTGAAAAATCAATCGCTACATCTGCATCATTAACCTCTGATATATAATTATAAGTTTGGTAGGGTAAATCGTTATTACTGTCAGGTGTAATCACACCAACGATAGTATGACCTTTATCTTCGGCTAAACGTGCAACACGTTTATTCATAGTCCCATAACCAATTAATAAAATTTTCATTATTGTTCACCTGCTTTAAACGTATCATAAGCTTGTTGTAAGACTGTAGTTTCTGCTTGTTCTAATGGAATGAGAGGCAAGCGTAATTCATAATTACCAAAGCCTAGATAGCTAGTCAATGCTTTAATTGGAATTGGATTAACATCAACAGCAAGTGCATTTAACAGTTCATTGATAGGTTCAAAAGAAGTTTCGATATTTTGGCCATTTTGATGTGCGTCATATATGTCTTGAAATTCTTTTGGAATAACATTTGCAATAACTGAGATAACACCATTTCCACCTTGTTGATAATATTTAACTACATTATCATCATTGCCACTATATAATGCAAAGTCATCTTGATTAATACGTTGTTGTACTTCATTTAAATAGTCAAAGTCATTCGTTGCATCTTTCAAAGCAACAATATAGGGATTGTGACTTAACGTTTCTACAGTTTCTGGATCTATGGTCATATTCGTTCTAGAAGGAACATTGTACAAGACAACTGGTAATTCTACTGCATTGGCAATCGTTTCAAAATGTTGGATTAAACCACGTTGATTAGTCTTATTGTAGTATGGTGTGATTAGCATAATTGCATCAGCACCTAATTGACGTGCACGTACAGAAGATTTAATAGATTTCTCAGTATCATTCGTTCCAGTTCCAGCTATGACTGGAACTTGTCCATCTACTAAATTGACAACGGTTTCTAAAATATGATCTTTTTCATCTTCTGTTAAAGTTGGACTTTCAGCAGTTGTACCATTAACGATTATCGCTTTAACATTATTCTCTAATAAAAATGAAACATGTTGTCTTAAATCATCATAATTTACTTCATTATTTGTGAATGGGGTAGCTAATGCTACACCAACACCCTCGAATAAATGTGTCATATTATTTCTCTCCTTTTAGACTCATTACTTGCTCTAAAACTTGTACTGCATTTAATGCAGCGCCTTTTAATAAATTGTCTGATGTACACCAAACATGGAACGTATTATCTAATGAATCATCACGACGAATACGACCTACAAATACGTCGTCTTTATTAGTAGAATTTATCGCCATCGGATATTCATTATTAGCAGGATTATCAACTAATACGACACGACTATCTTCATCAAACAATGCTTTAATATCTTCAGCAGTTGTTTCTTTGGCAAGCGTCACATCCATTTCAACACTATGGCTGTCTTGTACGGGAACACGCGCACATGTTGCAGTTACTTTTAAGTCAGGTTGTTTTAAAATTTTACGTGTTTCATCGATCATTTTTTGTTCTTCTTTGGTATAACCATTGTCAAGAAAGACATCAATATGTGGTAATACATTATTATAAATTGGATGTGGATATGCTTCCGGCTCTTTACCATTAGCGCCTTCAGCTAAATCTCGTTTCCCTTTAATGCCAGATCCAGATACAGCTTGGTAAGTTGTATATGCTACTCGAGTTAAGCCATAAGCTTCTTGTAATACTTTTAATGGCACAACAGATTGAATTGTAGAACAGTTAGGGTTGGCAATAATACCTCTACTAAATGTTGGTTCATTCACTTCTGGCACAATTAAATCTACATCTTCAGTCATACGCCATTGACTAGAATTATCAATTACAATAGCGCCAGCTTGTTCAAAAAGGGGAGCAAAATGTTCACTTGTACCACCGCCGGCACTCATTAAGACATAATCGAAATGCTCTTGTGCACGGTCTTCATTTAATTCTTGAACAACATACGTTTTACCTTGAAAAGAAACTTCTTTACCAGCTGAACGTGGTGATGAAAATAATACCAATTCATCAAATGGAATATTTTTACGATCTAAAGTTTCTAACATTTTAGTTCCTACTAATCCAGTTGCTCCAACTACAGCTAATTTTGTCATAATACAGTCACTCCAATTTGTAATAATAAAAATTTTTAGAATATTTTAATAATAATTTTAACATTAAATATCAAATGCGTCATAAAGTTTTTCTACAGCTAATGTTCCATTTTCGGAATCAATAACATAGGAAATACTAATTTCAGATGTTGTAGTTTGATAAAATGGAATATTATTGTTTATTAAAGTCATAAACGCTTTTGACGCAACACCTGACATATCTCTCATGCCAGAACCAATTAATGAAATTTTGACGTAATGCTCGTTTATTTTATAATCTAATGCTTCAAATTGATGTCTCAGATTTTCAAAAATAGTAGAAATTTGATGTACATCACTATCTTTTATGGTAAATGAAAGTTGTAAACCATCATGATTGACAATTTGAGAGATCATATCGACATTAACAGAGCCTTGCTCAAGTTCTGTAAATAATTGAGTTAATAAACGATTATCTGGTAGTGGATAAGTAATTGTTACATGCATCATATGTTTATCTAACGCTACACCAGTTACTGCTTTCTT
The DNA here is from genome assembly GCF_002902085.1 of Staphylococcus simiae. Classification (GTDB taxonomy): domain Bacteria; phylum Bacillota; class Bacilli; order Staphylococcales; family Staphylococcaceae; genus Staphylococcus; species Staphylococcus simiae. The sequence continues at coordinate 1,254 of NZ_PPQR01000006.1, read as the reverse complement.
TTCTAATAATTCTTTGTTTGACATAATCCAAGTTCCTTTCACATTTGATAACGTTCTGCCTAAATAAAGGGGTATATTGTAATTTTTAGCTAATTCAACACTACGCGTTTCTAAAACACCTGCACCAAGGGCACTCATTTCCATCATTTCTTCGTATGATACATAAGATAAGCGTTTAGCCTTAGGTAAAATTCTAGGATCTGTAGCATATACACCATCAACATCTGTATAAATTTCACAAGGGATATCGTTACTTACAGCAATGGCAACTGCAGTCGTATCTGAACCACCACGGCCAAGTGTAGTAAGTTCGAAATCATCATTAATACCTTGAAATCCTGCTACAACTAAAACATCGTATTGTTCAAAGGCATTGTCAAATGTTTGAGGATTAATTTCAGCAATTTTACTTTTAAGATGATGGCCAACTGTTTTGATACCAGCTTGATATCCAGTCATAGCTTTAGCTCCTACGCCAATGTCATTTAAGACCATTGATAAATAAGACACAGTTTGTTGTTCACCAGTGGATAAAAGTAGTGCTAATTCTTGATCTTTTGGAGTAGATGTTAATGTTGAAACATTTTCCATTAACAGGTCTGTTGTTTTTCCCATTGCACTAACTACAACTATGAGCTGTTCATTATTTTCAATACGTGTTTTTAGCATTTCAGCTATATTTTTTATTTTGGTGAAATCACTGACGGAAGATCCGCCAAATTTTAAAACACTTCTTGACACTTTTTTGTCCTCCCATTTTTAGAAGAGGGCACACAATTAATAAAAAAGAACAAGTTCGGAATGCGAACTTGTTCTAAATTTATATACAAGTGATGCACTCCATTATTTTTGAATAATGACAAACTCTTAGCTCTTAACCAAAAAGTCCAACAAATTATAACTGCTATTATAATCGTTTCGGCATCGCACCCTTTCAGTATTAGCTGTTAGCAGACAGTAATCTAATACGTACTCTTGATTGATGCGCCTCATCAAAATATTATTAAATTGATATGCATTCATTATACATATGACAATTATGTATGTAAACCGATAATTTAGATTTTTTTAAATAAACAGAAAATTTAGAGCCACTTAGTCACTACGAAGTAGAGGCTTAGTGGCTCTTATGCATTTGATGCAATCAAATGTAAACAAAGATAGTCACTACGAAGTAGAGGCTTAGTGGCTCTTATGCATTTGATGCAATCAAATGTAAACAAAAGATAGTCACTACGAAGTAGAGGCTTAGTG
>NZ_PPQR01000058.1 GCF_002902085.1 Staphylococcus simiae | reverse complement strand
AGATGTGTATAAGAGACAGCTATAAAATACATTGTATTGTTCCGTAGTTTGATTAGATTTTACATTTATATTTTCACTATATATACATAATAATTTAATTTCTCGAACAATATAGTAAATACTACATTAATTTATAAAAGGGGAATTAGAATAATATGAAAGATGATTGGATAAATTTAGTAAATAAAAGTCTTATCAAAGATTTTTATGAGCAACAGAATTTAGAAGAAATAAATGAAGGCTTTAAAACTTCTCTTAAGTTTGGAACTGCAGGAATACGTGGGAAGTTTGGTTTAGGTGAAGGTTACCTTAATAAATTTACTGTTTCTAAAGTTGCATTAGGTTTAGCAAACTTTTTAAAATTTACATATGAATCACCTATCGCAGTCATTCATTATGATATAAGGCACCTATCTTCAGAATTTGCCAAATTAATAGCTGATATTCTTTCTAATCATAAAGTCAAAGTTTATTTGCCCGATACATATAAAACAACACCCGATTTATCATTCGCAGTTAGACACCTTAAAGCAAATGCTGGAGTAATGATAACTGCAAGTCATAATCCCAAAAATTACAATGGTATTAAAGTATATAGCGAAGATGGTGCGCAATTATCTACTGAATCTTTGGCTATGTTAGCTCAATTTATCGATGCTAAAGTAAATCCACTAGCAATTGATTTTTCTGAAATAATGACTGGAAATAAAAATCTCATTTTTCCCTTACCAAAAGAAGTAAAAGAAAATTATTAGCAATTTTCAATAAATAGTTTTATTACAAAATAATCATTTTAAAAGGAGTATTAATAATTTTGGAAAATGTAAAAAAGCAATTATACCCGCTGCTAGTTTAGGAATAAGATTTTTACCTGCGACTAAAGCTATACCTAAAGAAATGCTTCCTAGTCTTAGATAAACCAGCCATTCAATATATCGTAGAAGAAGCCACAAAAGCTAGTATATAGGATGTTATAATTGTCACAGGTAAAAATAAACGTGCTATTGAAGATCACTATGATAGTCAAAAAGAATTAGAAATAATTCTAAAAGAAAAAGACAAAACAGAGTTACTAGAAAAAGTACAATATTCAACAGAATTAGCTAATATTTTTTATGTGAAACAAAAAGAACAAAAAGGTTTAGGTCATGCGATTAGTTTAGCGCAACAATTTATCGGCAATGAACCATTTGCTGTATTACTAGGTGACGATATTGTCGAATCAGATATACCAGCAGTTAAACAATTGATGGATATCTATGAACAAACGGGTCACTCTGTGATTGGTGTACAAGAAGTAGCTGGATCAGAAACACATCGTTATGGCATCGTTGATCCATTAAAGAAAGATGACCGATGTTACGAAGTTAATAAGTTTGTAGAAAAACCCGCTCAAGGTACTGTACCATCGAATTTAGCGATTATGGGACGTTATGTATTAACCCCAGAAATCTTTGACTACTTAAAAACTCAAGAGATCGGAACGGATAATGAAATCCAACTAACTAATGCGATTGAGCGCATGAATCGTAATCATCAAGTATATGCTTATGATTTTGAAGGTGATCGTTTCGATGTTGGCGAAAAATTTGGATTCGTTAAAACCACGATTGAATATGCTTTGAAAGATAAAGAAATGAAAGAAGAGTTAAAACTATTTTTTAAAAATTTAAAATTTTGATGAAAATAGGCTTGAATCGTCTACACTTAATTAGACAAATTCTATGAAAATAGATATTGTTATCCTAAGAAAGTAGGCGGTTTTTTATGACAAGAGATAGAAGAACGTTTAGTCCGGAATTTAAATTATAAATAGTTAAACTTTACGAAAATGGTAAGCCTAGAAATGCAATTATAAGAGATTATGATTTAACACCTTCGACTTTGTCGAATTGGATTAAACAACATCAAAATGCCGGTTAGTTTAATCATCAGGATAATTTATCTTAGGAAGAACAAGAACTTATAAAATTACGTAAAGAAAATCAACATCTAAAAATGGAAAATGATATTTTAAAGCATGCAGTGCTGATTATGGGACAAAAATAGAATGCATTCAGCAGAATGCACATCAATATTCAGTATCAGCCATGTATAAAGTCCTAAACATACCAAGAATCACGTATTATGATTTAATAAATAGACAACATAACAAGACTAAAAATGATGACTCAACTCTAGAAAACATAGTATTCAAATATTTAATTCTAATAGAAAAAGCTTTGGTACTAGAAGAATTAAAAATTAATTGAACAAGCTTGATATCGTTGTTTCACGACGTAAAATTGGTCGTATTATGAAAAAATACAGCCTTATATCAGTGTATACAAAATTGAAATAAAAAACATCATCCATCGCAAAACAATGAACAAAAAATCAACAATCATTTAAATCGATTATTTAATATAGAAATTCCTATGGAAGTCTTGGTAAGTGATTTAACTTATGTCAGGGTCAATGGTACAATGGATTAAGGTCAAGCTACTCAATCTATGAATGCTTTACCTGAAACAGGAGAAAATGATAGTACTTACGCTACTACAATTTTTGGTGGTTTATCATTAATCCTTGGTACTACATTATTAGCAAAACGTCGTCGTGAACAATAATTTTTATAATATTAATTGTATTTAACATATTAAATTACATTCAATAAGCACAAAGGATTGGCACTTTTAAAGTACCAATCCTTTGTTTTCTTTATATAATATATTGTTTTTGATATTTAACTCGACCTTACTTTGTTTATTTATGTTCTTCCAAACTTTAATAGCCTCATAGCGTTTAATATTACAATCAAGATACTAGCTTCATGAACAAACATTCCAACAGACATAGTTAGCCAATGACTTGTAAACAAAGCAATTAATAAGAATATGACAGTTGATACTGCTATCATTATATTTTCAATCATATTTCTATGTGTTTTTTTACTTAATTTAATAGCATGATTCAAATGTTTAAAATCTGATTTTACGAGAACAACATCTGAAGTATCTATGGCAACATCTGTACCACTACCTACAGCAATTCCTATATCTGCTATAGCTATTGATGGGCTATCATTAATACCATCTCCTACAAATGCTACAACATGACCTTGATCCTTCAACTTCTGTACATAATCTGCTTTGTCTTTCGGATACATGTTCCCAATCGCTGTAGTTAATCCCAACTCTGTCGCTACAATATCTACACTCGTTTGATTATCACCAGAAAGTACCACTAATTGTTTAATGCCTAATTTTGACAGCTGTTTTAATTGCTGTTTAATATCCAATCTCACTTTATCTTTAATACCTAACGTTACACATAATTGATTATTGATAGCTACCATAACAATAGAATGTCCTAACGATTCAAGCTCATCAATATGTTGCAAACTGTTTGTCGGGAAATTAATATGATGTTCTTTCATCAGTTGTTTATTACCAACATAAACTCTATCGCCGTTGACTTGTGCTTCTATACCCTGACCTCTAACAACATTCATTTGTTTAATAGGTACTGTCTCGATATTATCCAAATAATCGACTATAGCATTTGCTAAAGGGTGATTAGATTCGATTTCAATACTTTTTAAATACTGTAAGGCTTGATGAATCTGACTACCATAATCATATTGTTGGTGTACTTTTGGTTGTCCTTCAGTTAATGTACCAGTTTTATCAAAAATCATCGTATCTACTTTACTTAACGATCGGATTATTTCGGCACCCTTCAATAAAATACCATGACGTGCCCCATTTCCAATACCTGCAACATTCGACACAGGTACGCCAATAACTAGTGCTCCTGGACATCCCAATACTAATACTGTAATTGCTAATTCTATATTTCGACTAATAATATAAACGACAATACTCATTATTAATATAAGAGGTGTGTAATATTTAGCAAATTGATCAATAAAACGTTCAGCTTGGGATTTGCTATCTTGTGCATTTTCAACAAGTTCTATAATTTTCCCAAAAGCTGTCTCTTCTCCCACTTTATCAGTCTGAATATATAATATACCATTCTCTAATATTGTACCTGCTAATACAGTATCATTTTCACTTTTATAAATACCTTTACTTTCACCTGTAATACTAGCTTCATTGACAACAACAGATCCATTAACAATGGTGCCATCAACTGGAAGACGTTCTCCTGTTTTTACTTGTAAAATATCGTTTTTAGTAACATCAAATATATCTACTTTTTCAAAACGATTATCAACTAATTTCATAGCTGTTTGAGGTTCTAAATCCGTCAATTCTTTGATCGCTCTTCTTGTTTTATTCATTGTTTTTTGTTCTAAATAACTACCAAATAAAAATAAGAAAGTTACAACTGCTGCTTCTTCATAATTTCTTATAACAAGTGCCCCTATAACGGCAATTGTTACTAAAACATCTATACTTAAAACTCTTATTTTAATACTTTGATATGCTTGAATTGCAATAGGCAGTACTCCTATAATACCTGCAATGAGCATTACAATATTACTAAGTAAGACCAACTTAAAAAGTAAATTGGTAATAATCGCGATGATAATTAATATAGCGTTAACCCATGTTATTGTTGCTTTATGTTTAAGTATAAAACGTTGCATTTATACACCCTCTTCATTACTACATAATCATTGTTTATCGTGAAACAATTTACTAATTTTATACTGCATAGTCATTTACATTTTTGTTTTAAGACGGTAACGTTCGACTGGATAACCTAATTTTTCAATATTATTAACTATTGTTGTAATATTTACTTTTTGAGGATCAAAAGTTGTAAATACTTTACTACTATTAAAACGAATATCTATACTTCCATTTTCCACACCTTCAATTTTTCTTAATGAACTATTAATTTTCTTAATACAACTTGGACAAGTTAAAGGTTCTAATTTTAATTCTGCAATTGTCACTAATAAAACTCCTTCCGTTATGTTTGTATCTTTACTATATCTACTTTTAAACAGTTAATAATTGACATGGGTCAACTTTTTTCAATAAATAATATATTATAGTACATATAACTACATTAAATAGAAAAGTGGTGATTATAATGCAATGCAATCATTCATTAGCTCAGTGTGTTCATTATGTTCCTATATTTAAAAACCTATCAGATTATTTGCTTACCAATATCAAACAATATTTAACTTCATTGCATCTTGCTAAAAATGAATTTGTTTATCAAGAAGGTGATTTAGCTAACAAACTATATATTGTTAATAGTGGACAGATTCATATATTTCGTTTGAGTGAAGATGGACATGAGCAATTAGTAAGAATTTTAAAACCAGGGGACTTTATTGGAGAATGGGATATATTCGATAATGAAGATACATTTCATCAAGATTTCGCTCGAGTAATAAAACCTACTGACTTATGTGTATTAGAACAACAACATTTCAATACTTTTTTATTAAACAATCCTTCTGTAGCAATAAATATCATAAGAGAAATGGCCCATAGACTTAATCAGGCAGATCAAATGCTATTAACTTTATCATCACAAGAAGTGATGGATAGACTTGTTTACTACTTATTGAGTATTAAAGACCAATCCTTAATTATTCATCTTCCAATGTCTAGAAAAGATTTAGCATCATATTTAGGTACTTCTCCAGAAACACTATCAAGACGATTCAAAGTATTAGTTCAAAATAAAATCATACAAGTTCATAAACCAACTATAATTGAAATCATTAACTTACAGCAATTACAAAATTACTTAAATCATTGATTCCACAGCTATAAATAACAAATTTCTGAATATTTTGTGAAATATTGAACTTTCTAGACTTTTTTGGCGATTTTCAGGGTATTGAATAATATAACGACTTTAAGGAGTGATGATATGTTTAATTTAGATAATCAAGTTGCATTAATCACAGGTGGTGCTAACGGCATTGGTAAAGGAATTGTTGAAGCCTTATATCGTGCAGGCGCTACAGTGATTGTGGCTGATATAGATCAACACAATGGTGAACAAACAGCTCAAGCATTTAAAGGTGCCTATTATCATCTTGATGTTACTGATAAGCAAGCGATTCACCAAACGATTGATACGATCATAGAAGATTATGGCAAAATTGATATTTTAGCTTCTAATACAGGTATATTCCCTCAGGCAATGATCGAAGATATGACTGATGATGATTGGGATAAAATAATGAACGTTAATCTTAAGAGTATGTTCCATGTAACTCAAAAAGTATTAGCTCATATGAAATCAAGACAGTACGGTCGTGTTATTATTACATCTTCTGTCACTGGTCCGATTACAGGATATCCAGGTTGGGCACATTACGGTGCATCTAAAGCTGGTCAATTAGGTTATATGCGTAGTGCCGCACTTGAATATGCTCAATTTGGCATCACAGTCAATGCAGTTCAACCAGGTAATATTTTAACTGAAGGCTTAAAAGCAAAAGGTGACAGTTATATTGAAAATACTAAGAAAATTGTCCCTACTCACGATTTAGGCGAGCCAACAGACATCGGTTATGCGGTCGTATACTTTGCCTCTAAAGAAGCAAAATTTGTCACTGGACAAGCCATTGTTGTTGATGGTGGACAAACTTTACCTGAAGAACCCGATGGCATTCTATAACTTTGAAAATAACCGTTTATCATATGGAAAATAAAGGTTCTCCCCCAAATTGGACTGATACATAATTATTTTTTAAATTATTCACTTTTTATTTATCAGTCCTGAAAAACATACTAAGATTAGCTGTGAAGAAATCTATGACGATAGATTTTTTCACAGCTATTTT
>NZ_PPQR01000057.1 GCF_002902085.1 Staphylococcus simiae | reverse complement strand
TATAGTATGATGCATGAATAAAACAAGTTAAGGTATAGTAATGTTAACAGAGAGATGACTTATCATTTGGAGGTTACATAATATGAACAAATTAATACAGTCATTATCGGCTCTTGGCGTATCGGCCACATTAGTGACACCTCATTTAAATGCGGAAGCAACATCAAACACAACACCTCAAATTAAAGGTGCTAATGATATCGTTATAGAAAAAGGTCAAGAATATAATGTTTTAAATGGTATTTCTGCTTATGATAAAGAAGATGGCGATTTAACTCATAAAATTAAAGTTGATGGAAATATTGACACGACAAAATCTGGTAAATATCGTTTAGTTTATCATGTTAAAGATTCAGATGGTGCTGAAGATATTTCAACACGATATATAGAAGTTAAATAAAAGTTGAGACTATTCTCAACTTTTTTTATTTTCACAAAAATAGCCTTTAATTGATAAGTCTTCTCACTAACCCAATTAAATATGAAGCAATTTATTTAAAATTCATTAAAGTCACAAAATGTACACATAATTTTAACAAATCTGTGAACCCCCGTCATACCTTGATTCTTCTAGCTTTCACCCACATTTTTCTTAATTTTTTTCCTATAAGTACTTGTAAATATTGTGTAATAACTTAAAATTAGTGGTAAGCCCTACATTTGTAGTATTAGGAGGTCAAAAAAGTGTCAAAATTAAAGTCTTTGTTTCTATTATTTGGCACACTAATTTTACTTAGTGGTTGTTCAAATATAGAAATCTTTAACGCAAAAGGGCCAGTAGCAAGTAGTCAGAAGTTCTTGATTCTTTATTCAATTGTCTTCATGCTTGTTATTGTTGTCGTTGTTCTTGGCATGTTCGCCATTTTTCTATTTAAATATAGTTACAATAAAAATGACGAATCTGGTAAGATGCATCACAATGCCATAATTGAAACAATTTGGTTTGTGATACCAATTTTAATCGTTACAGCTTTAGCTATTCCAACAGTTAAAACTTTATACGATTATGAAGCACCACCAAAAAGTGAAAAAGATCCAATGGTAATTTACGCTGTTAGTGGCGGATTCAAGTGGTTCTTTGCTTATCCTGAGGAACATATAGAGACTGTTAATACATTAACAATCCCTAAAGATCGTCCAGTTGTATTCAAACTTCAAGCTATGGATACAATGACAAGTTTCTGGATTCCACAATTAGGTGGTCAAAAATATGCCATGACTGGCATGACAATGGACTGGACTTTAGAAGCTAGTCAAACAGGTACATTTAGAGGACGTAACTCTAACTTCAATGGTGAAGGATTCTCACGTCAAACATTTGATGTACATGCTGTAAGTCAGAAAGATTATGACAAATGGGTGAAAGAAGTTAAAGGTAAGAAAACGATTGATCAAGATACTTTTGATAAACAGTTATTACCAAATACACCTAACAAAGCATTAGAATTCAATGGTACTCATATGGCGTTTGTTGATCCAGCAGCCGATCCTGAATATATCTTCTATGCATATAAACGTTATAACTACGTTCCAAAAGATCCTAACTTTAACAGTGAGGAAGAATTGTATAAAGATGTTTCAGACAAACCATTGAAAGCAGCTCGTAAACCTCAAATTACTAATGCAAACTATAAACGCCATGGTATGAAAATGGTTATCTTAGGTAATGACGAGAAATACGACAATGAGTTCAAAAAGAAAGAACATAAAAACTCTAAAGAAATGAAAAAGCTTTCTAAAGATGTGCAAGATCAAGACAATGATGATCATGGAGGTGGACATTAATGAATTTTCCATGGGATCAATTACTAGTTAAAGGTAACTGGATGATTACAATGGCACAAATCGGTGCCCCATTCTTAGTTATCGGTTTAATCGCAGTAATTTCTTACTTTAAATTATGGAAATATCTTTACAAAGAATGGTTCACATCTGTAGACCATAAGAAAATCGGTGTCATGTATTTAATCTGTGCCGTATTAATGTTCGTCCGTGGTGGTATTGATGCGTTACTTATTCGTACGCAATTAGCGATACCAGATAATAAATTCTTAGAATCAAACCACTATAACGAAATCTTTAGTACACATGGTGTAATCATGATTATCTTCATGGCGATGCCATTTATCTTTGGTTTATGGAATATTGTTGTTCCTTTACAAATTGGTGCACGTGATGTTGCATTCCCTGTATTGAACAGCGTTAGTTTCTGGCTATTCTTCTCAGGTATGATTTTATTCAACCTGTCATTTATTATAGGTGGTTCACCAGCAGCTGGTTGGACAAACTATGCACCACTTGCAGGTGAATTTAGTCCTGGCCCAGGTGTTAACTATTATTTAGTAGCAATACAAATTTCAGGGCTTGGTACCTTAGCTACAGGTATCAACTTCTTTGTTACAATATTAAGATGTAAGACACCAACAATGAAGTTCATGCAAATGCCAATGTTTACAGTGACAACATTTGTTACTACTTTAATCGTTATTCTTGCTTTCCCTCCTTTAACAGTGGCGTTAGCATTAATGACAACTGATAGAATATTTGACACTGCATTCTTCACTGTTGCAAACGGTGGTATGCCAATGTTATGGGCTAACTTCTTCTGGGTTTGGGGGCACCCTGAAGTATATATCGTTATCCTACCAGCATTTGGTATCTACTCAGAAATTATTCCGACATTCGCGCGTAAGCGTTTATTCGGACATCAAAGTATGGTATGGGCAACTGCCGGTATCGCATTTTTAAGTTTCTTAGTTTGGGTTCACCATTTCTTCACAATGGGTAATGGTGCTCTAATTAACTCATTCTTCTCAATTTCAACAATGTTGATTGGTATTCCAACCGGTGTTAAATTATTTAACTGGTTATTAACATTGTATAAAGGACGTATTACATTTGAGTCACCTATGTTATTCTCATTAGCATTTATACCTAACTTCCTATTAGGTGGTGTAACAGGTGTAATGTTAGCGATGGCATCTGCTGACTATCAATATCACAATACGTACTTCTTAGTAGCCCATTTCCACTATACATTGGTTACTGGTGTTGTATTTGCCTGCTTAGCAGCGTTAATCTTCTGGTATCCTAAGATGATGGGTTACAAGTTAAACGAAACGTTAAACAAATGGTGTTTCTGGTTCTTCATGATCGGATTTAACGTTTGTTTCTTACCACAATTCATTCTTGGATTAGATGGTATGCCACGTCGTTTATACACTTACATGCCTTCTGATGGTTGGTTTGCATTAAACTTAATTTCAACTATCGGTGCTTTACTAATGGCAGTAGGATTCTTATTCCTAGTTGTTAGTATCGTATATAGTCATTTCAAATCTCCTCGTGAAGCAACTGGAGATAACTGGGATGGTCTTGGTCGTACTTTAGAATGGACTACAGCTTCAGCTATTCCACCTAAATACAACTTTGCAATCACTCCAGACTGGAATGATTATGATACTTTCGTTGATATGAAAGAACACGGCCGTCATTATCTAGATAATCATAACTATAAAGATATTCATATGCCTAACAACACTGCTGTTGGTTTATGGATCGGTATCTTTATGACAATCGCTGGTTTCTTCTTAATTTTCGAAACAATTATTCCAGCAATTCTTGGTTTAATTGGTATCTTTGGTACTATGATGTACCGCAGTTTCCAAGTTGACCACGGATATCATATACCTGCTTCTGAAGTTGCTGAAAATGAAGCGAAATTAAGAGAAGCACGTATTAAAGAAAGGGAGGCTGTAAGTCATGAGTCATGATACAAACACTATTGATTCACGCACACATGAAGGCGAATTAAATAAGCTTGGCTTTTGGATTTTCATTACAGCCGAATTTGCGTTATTTGGTACCCTATTCGCAACACTTCTAACGTTGCAACACGGTGGCGATTACGCAGGTAAAATGACTACAGAGTTATTTGAATTGCCTCTTGTATTAATAATGACATTTGCATTATTATTTAGTTCTTACACTTGTGGTATTGCAATTTACTACATGCGACAAGAAAAACAAAATTTAATGATGTTCTGGATGATTATTACCCTACTATTAGGTTTAGTCTTTGTAGGATTTGAAATTTATGAGTTTGCTCATTATGCATCAGAAGGAGTTAACCCAACAATCGGTTCTTTCTGGTCTAGTTTCTTCATCTTACTCGGAACACATGGTTGTCACGTATCGTTAGGTATCGTTTGGGCAACTTGCCTATTAATACAAATTCAACGTCGTGGCTTAGACAAATATAATGCTCCAAAATTATTTATAGTAAGTTTATACTGGCACTTCTTAGATGTTGTTTGGGTCTTCATCTTTACTGCCGTATATATGATAGGGATGGTGTATAGCGGATGAGTACAATAATGAAACATACTGTCGGATTTATCGCATCTATCGTATTAACGCTTTTAGCAGTTTACGTAACACTATACACATCAATGTCATTCCATGCTAAAGTGACAATTATCTTTGGATTTGCTTTCATCCAAGCTTTCCTTCAATTATTAATGTTCATGCATTTAACTGAAGGTAAAGATGGACGTATCCAAACAGCCAAAGTTATCTTTGCACTTGTAATAACTCTTGCTTTCGTAGTCGGAACTTATTGGGTTATGCAAGGTGGTCACTCAGCTCACTTATAAACTACATTCAAATAATGTAAAGTTTAACCAGCTAACTTAAAGTTAGCTGGTTTTTTTAGGTCTAGCAATCTTTTAGTCTAGCAAACTATTTTGCCTATTTTGAAACTATCATGTTACTCTATTGATATAATAAACAATGTTAGGAGAATTATTATGTCGATACCTATTATAATTGATACTGATCCAGGAATTGATGATGCTGCAGCCATAAGTTTAGCTTTAAACTTAAATGATTTCGAAGTAAAAATGATTTCTACAGTAAATGGTAATGTTAATATCGATAAGACCACAGCAAATGCATTAAAATTAGTCGAGTTTTTCAATACAAATACACCTGTCTATCGCGGAGCAAGTAAGCCTTTAATTAATAACGTCGTTGATGCTAGTGAAGTTCATGGTGAATCAGGATTAGCCGGTTATGATTTTCCAAATGTAGATAAAAAAGCTATTCCTGATCAACATGCGATTACAGCTATAAAATCTACTTTAGAAAATTCAAAAGAACCTATTACAATTGTGGCTATTGGTCCACTTACAAATATCGCTCTCCTATTAACAACTTACCCTGAAGTTAAACCATTTATCAAAGAAGTCGTTTTAATGGGTGGTAGTTCTGGCAGAGGTAATATAACACCACTAGCTGAATTTAATATTTACTGTGATCCCGAAGCTGCTCATATCGTCTTTAACTCCGGATTAAAACTTACAATGATTGGTTTGGATTTAGCACGCGAAGCAACATTTGATCATTCATTTTTAGAAAATTTCAAACATCTTAATAAAACTAGTAATATGTTGTATCATTTATTTAAACACTATCGAAGTGAAGATTTCGAAACTCAACTTAATATTTACGATGTCTTTACTATTTTATATTTACTTAAACCATCTGATTTTATATCTTACGATGCATTAGTTAATGTTGAGTTGACTGGTTCCTTTACTAGAGGAGCTACTGTTGTAGACTTTGACAGTAATCAAACTAATTGTACTGTTGTACAATCACCTATTGCATCTTTATATAAAGATCTGTTCATTCAATCTTTAGAGCACTGTATTTAATAAAAATTTTAATTTAATAGCAATGATAAAAACGCCCTACAATCTAAGACAATGATAATCGTCTAGTTTGTAGAGCGTTTTATTTACTGTTACAAAGTTTTATTTAACTATAACACCTTGTTGATTATATAATTCCGTTTGCTGTAATATATTTCTAAAAATATGTTTGATTTTGATTTCATTTTGACTTTTAATATTTGTTGATAACACTACAATATATTTATCATTAAAATATGCTGTGAACGTTTGTCCGAAAAATACACCGTTTACTCTATCGTTAAACGGACCAACATAAAAACCATATCGATATTGTTCTGGATATTGTTTAGTACCATATTCATGTGTCAACGCATTAGTTATACTAGGATTGACAACTTTGTCATGCTGTAAACCTAATATAAGTTTACCCATATCAGCTGTTGTCATATACAAATTACCTGCACCATAATATTGATCTAAAATATTAGGTTTTAAGAAGGATAAATGAGTATTGTTATACTTGTATCCTTTTGCCATATATTTCTTAAATGGCTTTTCATCATAAAATGCTGAATGATTTAAATTTAATGGGTCAGCTAATCGATTATAATAATTTTCAGCATATGTTTGCTTAGTTACTACTTCGATTACTTTCGCTAATACTAAATAATTACCGTCATTGTATTGGTGTTTGTGATATTTTTTATCATTAATACCTTTTTGTTGAATCGCACTTACAGCTTGATCCAAATTTTTATAATCTTTAGATGCTTTATATTTATACAAACCGCTTCTATGTAACATTAAATCTTTTAACGTAATCTTCTTTGAAGTTTTAAACCAAGGAATATATTTGGTTACGGAATCATTAATATTAATTTTATGTTCCTCTTCCAATTGTTTTAACATTAATCCAGTTGAAAATTTTTGGGCCGATCCAATTAAATACATCGTACTTGGCGTATTTTTAATATTATTTTCAAAATCTTGGTAACCGTAACCTTTATTCATTTTCAATTTGCCATTTTCATATACAGCAACAGTTCCATTAAATAAAGAATTTTTCAGATATTCATCAATTTCTTTATATTTGACGTCTTTTTTATTAAAAATAGTTTTCAACTTTTTGGGCTCTTTAATATCTTTGTCTCTTTCTTTTAAATATTTTCCGTTGTCAGCAATTTTAGTTTCTTTGTGAATTGTCGGAACTGCTTTTGGATTAGTCTCCCACTTATGAAAAATTATAGCGAAACTAGCAATAATAAATATTAAGATACAAAGATGCAAAACTAATTTTAGTTTATTTACTTTCATGTCTGTAGTTGCCTCACATTATTAAATTCTTAAAATCTTTACACTTTATCAATTGTTCTTCCACACAATCAAACTTAATTTAATAGTCAATTAAAATATGTTTATTTCGATTAATTTACCAAAATTAATTATACATTAATGATTGTGATAAATCACTTGAATTTAATAATACGCTTAAAGTATAACGCTTACATCATACTTTAGTACTATATCAAAGAGGTTTAACAACTCCGAAACAAAAATTTTGTATACTTAATTATGAAGTAACTGGTAGTAACTTATCTTTATTATAGTCTGTCATACACGGAACGGACTTAAAGTACTTTTTACAATAATTATTTTTGTTGTAATTCCTAATTCTAGTAATATCTAATCATTTGTAATTTAGGCTATAAAGTACTACAATTTAAGGCTATAATGTATTAATAAATGTAAGTTAATTAACTGTCTAAGAACTATATAAATCCGAAGATAA
>NZ_PPQR01000056.1 GCF_002902085.1 Staphylococcus simiae | reverse complement strand
TCACATATTAACATAGAAGAATATATTTGTGATATGAATTTCTGAACGTCAAATTTACATAATAACTCATTTTTAAAAGAGCTTATCTTTTTAATGAAATTCTATAATTTTGTTTTATGTCTTATAAAATGTATTACTAATAAGCAAAAAAAGAATCCCGATATTATGGGATTCTTAATTTCGAAAAGTATTTGAATTTCGTATATTAGCGTCCTGGGAGGGATTCGAACCCCCGACCGATGGCTTAGAAGGCCATTGCTCTATCCAGCTGAGCTACCAGGACATCTTTAATAACACAAAACTAATTATAGCTAAATAAAATTGATTAAGCAATACCTTAATTATAAAAAATATTTATATTTTTCACTATTTTAGAGCATTTCAACTAAAAATAACGAATAGCATACCGATTGGATGTAAACAATTAAATTGTGTTATCGACACTTTGGCATGCTTAACTGTTTAAATTTAAATAATATTGTACGAATTTGTATTGTATATTACTTTCTATGAATTATTTGTCCGATTGTATGCGTTTTATTTTATAGTGTAATTAACAAATCGATAACATGTAATTTACTTATAAATCGTTTTGTTAAATAATTAAAGGATGAGGAGTGTTTTCAATGGAAGGTTTATTCAATGCAATTAAAGAAACAGTAACAGCAGCTATAAATAATGATGGTGCGAAGTTAGGTACAAGCATTGTTGATATCGTTGAAAATGGTGTGGGTATCGTTTCTAAATTATTTGGTTTTTAAAATAAGTAATATAAATATATAATCGAAATGGAGAGATAACTATGACAAAATTAGCAGAAGCAATTGCAAGTACTGTACAAGCAGCACAACAACATGATGGTGCGAAGTTAGGAACTAGCATTGTCGATATCGTTTCTAATGGTGTTGGCTTGTTAGGTAAATTATTTGGATTTTAATATCAATTAATCTTCTTAAAATAAAAAATTGTTTTACAAGTAATCTATTCTGTGTTCAAAATTAATTATGTTATATGACAGCCATTTAAGGATCTTCTCAACCTTAAATGGTTGTTTTTTGCAATTAAATATTGATATCAAAATTATGATTTATTTGCTATGATAATGAATAAGTTATAAAAAAGATAAAAGAGGTATGAATATTGACTTATCAATGTATATTATTAGATTTTGATGATACTATAGTAGATTTTTATGATGCTGAAGAACAAGGTTTTTTTATATGGCGCAGCAGTTCAAACATAATGCAACGATTACAGACTTCCAATTGTTTAAAAAGATAAACAAACAACATTGGGAAGCTTTTCAGCAAAATAAATTTACAAAAGAACAAATATTATCGCGTCGTTTTGAAATGTATTTTAATCATCATAATATGGAAGTTGATGGTAGGGAAGTAGATTTCTTGTATAGAGAAGGATTGGCTAAAGCTAACATAAAATATTTTGACAATACATTAGAAACAATTGCTCAGCTATCAAATACTCATAAATTATACATAGTTACTAATGGAGTTACTGAGACTCAACAACGAAGATTACAACAAACACCTCTAGATAAATATATGGACGGCATCTTCATTTCTGAACAAACTGGTTCTCAAAAACCTAATAAAGAATTTTTTGATTATGTATTTAAGGCTATAGGAGAGCAATATAGAGATAATACGATTATAGTCGGAGATTCCCTTACTTCTGATATTTTAGGTGCTCAAAATGCTGGTATAGCAAGTTGTTGGTTTAATGTTAGAAAGTTTGATAATAATACCACGATACATCCTACATATGAAATAAATAATTTAAAACAATTAATCAATATTATAAAATAATGCGAAAAGCAAACTAAGAAGTTATTAAGTAATCTTAGTTTGCTTTTATGCTAATATTATCTTGTTGTTAATATATTTAAATAAAGATCAATTAGTTGCTTTTAGGTTTCCATACTAAAACATCATGACCTTCAGGATTTTTTGCTTTGACATCTTCGAAACCATGATGCAAGAAAAAGTTTTTAGAATCATTTCTGCCAATTACCTTAATTGGCATATTGAAACTTTTAGCATAATCTATTAATTCAGTTGCGTAGCCTCTTTGTTGATATTTGGGTAAAACTTCCAGTTTCCATAATAATAAGTAATCTTCAAATTCTGGAAAATAAATTTCTTCAACGTCGCCTTTTCTAAGTAGTGCCATGCGAGCGCCAAGTTGTTCACCAACAAAGATGCCATAAAACGGTGAGTCTGAGCTTGCATCAATGATGTGACCATTTAATTCATCAATCATGTATAAATCTTTATTACCAAATTCTCTAAAGTTTTCAAAAAGTTCATCAGTTTTATAATTAATTTCGAGATGTGTTATATTACCCATTGTTTATCTCCCCTTTAATTTGATAATTAACTATATTATAGCGTAAAGTATATGTAAGTTTCATTCATTTATACAAGGGTGAGCGCAATTGTTTTGATAATTAAAATAAAATTTAACATTATAAGCCGTAAAATTGTCATATTGAAGTATAGTCTTTATACTGTTATGTGTAATAGCGTACTGAAGGAGAAAAAACATGGACTGTAAAGTAATTAACTTAAATGAAAAAGATCAGTTTATACCTAAATTGGAAGCAAATGATCCACTGATTTCACAATTATATAAATATGATATGAATGATGAACAAAGTTTTAAACAAAGAATGAATGCTACGAATAATGGAAGAGAGCAAGAACTTGCTAATATTATTCATTCATATATGAGTGATTTATCTATCACAACACAGCAGCAACAAAATATTAAAAATTTAGCTAGTGGAAGTAAAGTTGTTATTGGAGGACAACAAGCTGGCTTATTTGGTGGTCCTTTATATACGTTTCACAAAATCTTCTCTATTATAACTTTAGCTAATGAATTAACTGAGAAGTATCATCAACAAGTTGTGCCTGTATTTTGGATAGCTGGAGAAGATCACGATTTCGATGAAGTTAATCATACATTTGTTTATAATGAGCAAGATGCATCATTACATAAAGTTAAATATCATACTATGGAAGCACCCGAGACAACCGTGTCAAGATTTGTGCCAGATAAAGATGAACTAAAACGTGCTTTAGTTGATATGTTTAAACAGTTTAAAGAAACTGAGCATAGTAAAAGTTTGTATGAATTATGTTTATCCATTATTGATAGCTATCATTCTTGGTCAGATATGTTTAAAGCTTTACTTCATGAAGTTTTTAAAGGTTATGGCTTATTATTAATTGATGCTCAATATGAACAGTTAAGACAAATTGAAGGTCCAATGTTTGAACAAATCATTCAACAACATGATCAGTTAGATGAAACTTTTAGAACAACACAACAATATATTGAAAATAAAGGTTTGGATTTAATGATTCAAACGGATACTAATGTACATTTGTTTATACATGATGATGGAATGCGCCAATTACTTAATAAAGAAAACGCTAAATATATTTTGACGAAATCTGGTAAGATATTTGACAAGGAAGATTTACTAAATATCGCTCGTACTAGTCCACATTTATTATCTAACAATGTAGTAACTCGCCCATTAATGGAAGAATGGTTATTTAATACTGTTGCGTTTGTTGGAGGACCGAGTGAAATTAAATATTGGGCAGAATTAAAAGAAGTATTTGAACTTTTTAATGTAGATATGCCAATTGTGATGCCAAGGCTAAGAATGTCTTATTTAATGAAGAGAACTGAAAAATTATTAACACAGTATGATGTATCAATAGAAGATGTTCTAGTAAACGGTATCGAAGATGATAGAAACAAGTTTATACGTGAACAAGCATCAGAAACATTTTTACAGCAAATTGAAAGTTTAAAACAGCAACAACAACAGCTTTATAAAGATTTATTTGATAAAGTAAGTAACAATCAACAAAATATTAATTTGCTCAATAAGAATAATGATATACATCAATATCAGTTTGACTATTTAATAAAACGTTACTTGTTAAATATTGAAAGAGAAAATGATATTAGTATGAAACATTTTAGAGAAATTCAAGAAACACTTCATCCAATGGGTGGTTTGCAAGAAAGAGTGTGGAATCCACTGCAATTAATGAATAATTTTGGGATAGATGTGTTCAGTCCCTCCACCTATCCACCACTTTCTTACACTTTGAAACATATAATTATAAAACCCTAGAGTACCAAGGGATTAACCCGATTTATCAATTTGATAAATCGGGTTTTTTTTGACGTTTTATAAATAAAATTGATAAATTTTACATAAATAGTGGAGGATAGTGGGGAGATGTGGTAAATTATATATAAGGTGAGGTGATAAAAATGTTCATGGGAGAATACGATCATCAATTAGATACAAAAGGACGTATGATTATACCGTCCAAGTTTCGTTATGATCTAAATGAACGTTTTATTATCACTAGAGGCCTTGATAAATGTTTATTTGGTTATACTTTAGATGAATGGCAACAGATAGAAGAGAAAATGAAAACCTTACCTATGACAAAAAAAGACGCACGTAAGTTTATGCGTATGTTCTTCTCTGGTGCTGTTGAAGTAGAACTTGATAAACAAGGACGTATAAATATTCCTCAAAATTTGAGGAAGTACGCTAACTTAAATAAAGAATGTACAGTAATAGGTGTTTCAAATCGTATTGAGATTTGGGATAGAGAGACTTGGAATGATTTCTATGAAGAATCTGAAGAAAGTTTCGAAGATATTGCTGAAGATTTAATAGATTTTGATTTTTAATTGGAGGAATTGAAGTGTTTCATCATATTAGCGTAATGTTAAACGAAACCATTGATTATTTAAATGTTAAAGAAGATGGTGTGTACATTGACTGTACGCTAGGTGGAGCCGGACATGCCCTTTACTTATTAAATCAATTAAGTGACGAAGGAAAATTGATTGCTATTGATCAAGATCAAACAGCGATTGATAATGCTAAAGAAGTATTAAAGGATCATTTACATAAAGTGGTTTTTGTACATAGTAATTTTCGTGAACTTAAGAACATTTTAAATAATTTAAATATTGAAAAAGTAGATGGAATTTATTATGACCTTGGTGTCTCTAGTCCTCAATTAGATATACCGGAAAGAGGATTTAGTTATCATCACGATGCAACTTTAGATATGCGTATGGATCAAACACAATCATTAAGTGCATATGAAGTTGTTAATGAGTGGAGTTATGAAGCTTTAGTTAAAATATTTTATCGTTACGGTGAAGAGAAATTTTCTAAACAAGTAGCAAGAAGAATTGAAGCACATCGTGAACAACAACCGATAACAACCACTTTAGAATTGGTCGATATTATTAAAGAAGGGATACCAGCTAAAGCGAGAAGAAAAGGTGGTCATCCAGCGAAACGTATATTCCAAGCTTTAAGAATTGCAGTTAATGATGAATTAGCAGCATTCGAGGACTCGCTTGAACAAGCAATTGATTTAGTTGATGTAGGTGGAAGAATTTCAGTAATTACTTTCCACTCACTAGAAGATCGATTATGCAAACAAATGTTCCAAGAGTATGAAAAAGGTCCTGAAGTTCCAAGAGGATTACCAATCATTCCTGAAGAATATACACCGAAATTAAAACGTGTTAACCGTAAACCAATAACTGCAACTGATGAAGATTTAGATGATAACAATAGAGCGCGTAGTGCAAAGTTACGTGTAGCAGAAATACTTAAATAAGGAGTAATTAGCAATGGCTGTAGAAAAAGTATACCAACCATATGATGAACAAGTTTATACTAGTGTCCCACAGCAACAACCCCAAAGCAGACCAGAAAAGAAGACCGTTACCAAAAAGGTAGTTGTTCAATTAACGAGATTTGAGAAAATTTTATACATATCTTTAATAACTGTAATTGCTATGTTAAGTATTTATATGCTATCTTTAAAAATGGATGCGTACGATACGCGAGGAAAAATTGCAGATTTAGATTATAAAATAGAAAAACAATCAAGTGAAAATAGCGCTTTACAATCTGAAATCAAAAAAAATTCTTCTTATGAACGCATATACGAAAAGGCTAAGAAGCAAGGAATGAGCCTTGATAACGATAATGTAAAGGTAGTGCGTAGTAATGGCGAAGCGAAAAATTAAAATTAAGAAAAATAAAATAGGGGCAGTCCTACTTGTTGGTTTATTCGGACTGCTCTTTTTTATATTGGTTTTAAGAATGTCATATATCATGATTACTGGACATTCAAATGGACAAAACTTAGTGATGAAAGCTAACGAAAAGTATTTAGTTAAAAATGCTGAACAACCTGAACGAGGTAAAATATACGATCGTAATGGCAAAGTGTTAGCCGAAGATGTGGAGCGGTATAAATTAGTTGCAGTTGTTGATAAAAAGGCGAGTGAGAATGCAAAGAAACCAAGGCATGTTGTTGATAAAGCTGAAACAGCTAAAAAATTAGCAAAAGTTATTGACATGAAACCTGAAGAAATTGAGAAGCGTTTAAAACAAAAAAATGCCTTTCAAGTTGAATTTGGACAAAAAGGAACAAATTTAACTTATCAAGATAAATTAAAAATCGAAAAAATGAAATTACCTGGTATTACTTTATTACCTGAAACTGAAAGATTTTATCCTAATGGCAATTTTGCATCACATTTAATTGGTATGGCACAAAAAAATCCTGATACTGGTGAGTTAAAAGGAGCACTTGGTGTAGAAAAAATATTTGATAGTTATTTAAGTGGATCACAAGGTTCACTAAAATATATACACGATATATGGGGCTATATTGCACCTAACACTAAGAAAGAACAACAACCAAAACGTGGTGACGATGTTCATTTAACAATAGATTCAAATATACAAGTGTTTGTTGAAGAAGCTTTAGATGGCATGGTTGAGCGTTATAATCCCAAAGATTTGTTTGCTGTCGTCATGGATGCTAAAACAGGTGAAATATTAGCATTTAGTCAACGACCAACATTTAATCCTGAAACAGGTAAAGATTTCGGTAAAAAGTGGGCTAATGATTTATATCAAACTACCTATGAGCCAGGTTCAACATTTAAGTCATTTGGATTAGCAGCAGCGATACAAGAAGGCGAATTCAAACCAAATGAAAAATATAAATCAGGCTATAGAGATATTATGGGTTCACGAATTTCTGATTGGAATAAAGTTGGTTGGGGAGAAATCCCAATGACACTTGGATTTACTTATTCATCAAATACCTTAATGATGCATTTACAAGATTTAGTAGGTGCAGATAAAATGAAATCATGGTACGAAAGATTTGGTTTCGGAGAATCTACTAATGGTATGTTTGATGGAGAAGTGCCTGGGAAAATTGCTTGGGGTAATGAATTACAACAAAAAACATCAGCCTTTGGTCAATCAACTACTGTTACACCAGCACAAATGATTCAAGCTCAATCAGCATTTTTTAATAATGGTAATATGTTAAAACCATGGTTTGTGGACAGCATTAAAAACCCTGTTACTAAAAAAAGTTATTATAAAGGGGAAAAAACATATGCTGGTAAACCTATTACGAAAGATACAGCTGATAAAGTAGAAAAACAACTAGACTTAGTCGTCAATAGTGAGAAGAGTCATGCGGCAAACTATCGAGTTGATGGTTATGATATTGAAGGTAAGACTGGTACTGCACAAGTAGCAGATCCAGATAGTGGTGGATATGTTAAAGGTGCTAACCCTTATTTTGTAAGTTTCATGGGCGATGCACCTAAGAAAAATCCTAAAGTTATCGTTTATGCAGGTATGAGTTTAGCTCAAAAAAATGATACTGAAGCTTATGAAATGGGTGTAAGTAAAGCATTTAACCCTATTATAGAAAATACACTTAAATATTTAAATGTCGGTAAAGATAAAGATACTGCTTCAAAAGCTGATTATAGTAAAGTACCGAATGTTGAAGGTTTAGGTTTACAAAAAGCCAAAGATAGTGTTAATGCTAAAACTATCGACCCGGTTATCATAGGTTCTGGTAATCAAATTAAGTCACAATCAGTGACTGCTGATACGAAAGTATTACCTCATAGTAAACTTCTATTGCTTACTGATGGAGATATCACTATGCCTGACATGACTGGTTGGACAAAAGAAGATGTTATTGCTTTTGAAAACCTTACTAATATAGACGTTAAAATTAAAGGTAGTGGCTTTGTCTCACATCAATCAATCACAAAAGGACAAAAAGTAAGCGATAAAGATAAATTAGAAGTAGAACTTTCAGCAGAGAATATAGACAGCAATACAGAAAGTAGTTCTGAAAGCACATCAGACAACAAACATAAATCTGGTAGTAGTTCTGACAAAGATAAGTCTGAATAATACTAATTGCTTATTAAACTAAATGTTTCATTAATGTAAAAATGATTTAAGATAAGTGAAATGTTTAGCTGAAGTAATCTGCATTGTTTAAGTATTTATAAAGAATTATAGGAAATATGAGATCAGATCAAAATGTTTGTTTATAAGCAAGCATGTTTTTCTGGTCTCTTTTTTCATGGATATACTTTGTTTTTTAATATGGATATATAGTAAGTGAATACACTTGTTAAAAATGATAGCAATTTACTATTTGTTTACACTATGTAAACAGACTATAATCACTAGTATTTAATAATTAATAACTAAATTAACTAATTTTTGTTTAACTAAAAGAATTATTGATAATATATAAATGATAGAAAAAGACTTGATAAAGTAAAGGAGATTATTATGATTTTTGTATACGCATTAATAGCACTAATAATAACATTTGTATTGGTGCCAGTATTGATACCAACTTTAAAAAGAATGAAATTTGGACAAAGTATTAGAGAAGAAGGACCGAAAAGTCACATGAAGAAAACAGGAACACCAACAATGGGTGGGTTAACGTTCTTGTTAAGTATTATCATCACTTCCATTATCGCGATTATATTTGTTGATCAATCAAGCCCAATTATTTTATTGTTATTTGTCACTATTGGCTTTGGATTAATTGGTTTTATTGATGATTATATTATTGTAGTTAAGAAAAACAATCAGGGGTTAACGAGCAAACAAAAATTTTTAGCTCAAATTGGTATTGCGATTATTTTCTTCATTTTAAGTAATGTTTTTCACTTAGTGAATTTTTCAACAAGTATACATATTCCATTCACTAATGTAGCAATTCCATTATCATTTGCTTATGTCATCTTCATAATATTTTGGCAAGTAGGCTTTTCTAATGCTGTTAACTTAACTGATGGATTAGATGGTTTAGCAACAGGATTATCTATCATAGGTTTTGTCATGTATGCCATTATGAGTTTTGTTTTAGGTGCGACTTCAATAGGTATTTTCTGTATCATTATGGTATTTGCCTTATTAGGTTTCTTACCGTATAACATTAACCCAGCTAAAGTATTTATGGGAGATACGGGTAGTCTTGCTTTAGGTGGAATATTTGCCACTATTTCTATTATGCTTAATCAAGAATTATCATTAATTTTTATAGGATTAGTATTTGTTATCGAGACGCTTTCAGTAATGTTACAAGTAGCTTCATACAAATTAACTAGAAAACGTTTGTTCAAAATGAGTCCAATACATCATCACTTTGAATTAGTGGGATGGAGTGAATGGAAAGTAGTTACTGTTTTTTGGACAGTAGGATTAATTTCAGGTCTAATTGGATTATGGATTGGAGTGCACTAAATTGCTTAATTATAAAGGATTAGAAAATCAAGAAGTTTTGGTAGTAGGTTTAGCTAAAAGTGGCTATGAAGCTGCGAAATTACTTAGTAAGTTAGGAGCTCATGTCACTGTTAATGATGGCAAGGATTTGACTCATGATGCGCATGCTAAAGATTTAGAAGCAATGGGGATTAAAGTGGTAAGTGGACAACATCCGTTATCATTATTAGACAAAAATCCAATTATTGTAAAAAATCCAGGTATCCCTTATACAGTATCTATTATTGATGAAGCAGTTAAACGTCATTTAAAAATATTAACTGAAGTAGAATTGAGTTATTTGATATCTGAAGCACCCATTATTGCAGTAACTGGAACTAACGGTAAAACAACTGTTACATCATTGATTGGTGATATGTTTCAAAAAAGTAGATTAACAGGTAGATTATCAGGAAATATTGGTTATGTCGCATCAAAAGTGGCTCAAGAAGTTAAACCTTCAGATTATTTGATAACTGAATTATCATCATTTCAATTATTAGGTATTGAACAATATAGACCGCATATAGCAATTATTACTAATATATATTCAGCGCATTTAGATTATCATGAAAATCTAGAGAATTATCAAAACGCTAAAAAGCAAATCTATAAAAATCAAACAGAAAATGACTATTTAATTTGTAATTATCACCAACGACAACTTATAGAGTCAGAAAATTTGAAAGCAAAAACATTGTACTTCTCAACAGAACAAGAAGTAGATGGTATTTATATTAAAGATGGGTTTATAGTTTATAAAGGTGTCAGAATTATAAATACTCAAGATTTAGTCTTACCAGGAGAACACAATTTAGAAAATATTTTAGCTGCAGTATTAGCTTCTATCTTAGCTGGTGTTCCAATAAAAGCAATTGTCGATAGCTTAACTACATTTTCAGGTATTGAACATCGTTTACAATATGTCGGTACCAATCGAACAAATAAATATTATAATGATTCTAAGGCTACTAATACATTAGCAACACAATTTGCTTTGAATTCATTTAACCAACCAATTATTTGGCTATGTGGAGGATTAGATAGAGGTAATGAATTTGATGAGTTAATACCTTATATGACAAATGTACGTGTCATGATAGTATTTGGAGAAACTAAAGACAAATTTGCGAAGCTTGGCTCTAGTCAAGGTAAATCAGTCATAGAAGCAAATGATGTTCAAGATGCTGTTGATAAAGTACAGGAAATTATTGAACCTAATGATGTTGTCTTGTTATCTCCAGCTTGTGCAAGTTGGGATCAATATAGTACTTTTGAAGAGCGTGGAGAGAAATTTATTGAAAGTTTCCGTGCCCATTTGCCATCATATTAAAGGGTGTGAGTAATGATGGATGATAAACCAAATAATGATCAACAGAGTAATAACGGCAACGATGAAATGGAATTATTTAGACGAAACAAGTCCAAGAAACGGCGTCAACGTAAACGTCAATTGTCATCTGAAGGTGATAGTCACAGTGTAGCTTCACGTGATGTAGAAGAAAAGTTTGATGAAGATCTTTATTTGATAAATAAAGATTTTAAGCAACATGAAAGTAATGAAGCTCAAGAAGATAGTAGTGAAGACATCAAATCCAGTGATTTAAACCATCAACAGGGAGTTAGTAATGAAAGTGATGACATTGCAGAAGAATTACAGGATAACTTTGATGAACATCAAACTAATTCATCACATTTGACTGATGTTAAGAACAATAAAGATAAAAAACAAAGTAAGGTAACACACATTACACCTTTAACTTTAGAAGAAAAAAGAAAAATCAGAAGGCGTAGACAACGTAGGATACAATACAGCATTATAACTTTACTCATATTATTAATAGCTATTATTTTAATTTATATGTTTTCACCGTTAAGTAAGATTTCACATGTGAATATTAGTGGCAATCAACATGTTAGTACATCTCAAGTTAATAAAATATTAAATGTTGACAGTAATTCTCGCATGTATACTTATAGTAAGCGTAAAGCTATCGAAAATTTAAAGGATAACCCATTAATTAAAGATGCTGAAATTAGTAAAAAACTTCCTAATACACTTAATGTTACAATCCATGAAAATTCTATTGTGGCATTAGTCAAAGTTAAAGGAAAATATGTACCATTATTAGAAAGTGGTAAAACATTAAAAACAACTGATGATGTTAAAATTAATGATGTACCAATTATCGATGGTTTTAAAGGAGATAAGGAAGACGATATCATTAAAGCATTGTCTGAGATGTCACAAACGACGCGTCAATATATTGCAGAAGTAACTTATGCACCTAATAAAAACAAACAAAATCGTATTGAATTATTTACTACGGATGGCTTACAAGTAGTTGGAGATATTTCAACGATAGCTAATAAGATGAAATACTACCCACAAATGTCCCAGTCACTATCAAGAGATACTTCTGGTAATTTGAAGACTAAAGGCTATATCGATTTATCTGTGGGTGCATCATTCATTCCTTATCATGGTAATACATCACAACAATCTGAAAGTGATAAAAATGTTAACAAATCATCTCAAGCAGAAAGCCAAGCAAAAGAAGAACTTCAAAACGTCTTGAACAAGATAAATGATTCATCAAAAAAGAATAATTAAAAAATTTTGATATTAGTCAATGTTTATAGTTCACAAGCTATTCAACGTATTGTAAACTAAGGATAGTGTATAATTTTAATAGTAACTTGTCAGGAGGTGCCTATCTATGGAAGAACATTACTACGTAAGTATTGATATAGGATCATCAAGCGTAAAAACAATAGTAGGCGAGAAATTTCACAATGGTATAAATGTGATAGGTACAGGACAAACCTACACAAGCGGTATTAAGAACGGATTAATTGATGACTTTGATATTGCACGACAAGCAGTTAAAGACACAATTAAAAAGGCTTCTATTGCTTCAGGTGTAGACATTAAAGAAGTATTCCTAAAATTACCTATCATTGGAACAGAAGTATATGACGAATCAAATGAAATTGATTTTTACGAAGACACAGAAATTAATGGATCACATATTGAAAAAGTATTAGAAGACATTAGAGAAAAAAATGATGTTCCAGAAACTGAAGTTATCAATGTGTTTCCAATTCGTTTTATTGTCGATAAAGAAAATGAGGTTTCAGACCCAAAAGAATTAATAGCTAGACATTCATTAAAAGTGGATGCAGGTGTTATTGCAATTCAGAAATCAATATTAATTAACATGATAAAGTGTGTAGAAGCATGTGGCGTAGATGTATTGGATGTTTATTCTGATGCTTATAATTATGGCTCAATTTTAACAGCTACTGAAAAAGAACTTGGTGCATGTGTCATCGATATTGGTGAAGACTTAACTCAAATCGCATTTTATGAACGAGGCGAGCTAGTGGATGCAGATTCAATTGAGATGGCTGGTCGTGATATTACGGATGATATTGCACAAGGTTTAAATACTTCTTATGAAACTGCTGAAAAAGTGAAACATCAATATGGTCATGCATTCTATGATTCAGCATCTGAGCAAGACATATTTACTGTTGAACAAGTTGATAGTGATGAAACAGTACAATATACTCAAAAAGAGTTGAGTGACTTTATCGAGGCGCGAGTAGAAGATATATTCTTTGAAGTATTCGATGTCTTACAAGAACTAGGATTAACTAAAGTTAATGGTGGTTTTGTTGTAACTGGTGGCTCTGCTAATTTATTAGGAGTAAAAGAACTATTACAAGATATGGTGAGTGAAAAAGTTAGAATTCACACACCATCTCAAATGGGTATTAGAAAACCAGAATTTTCTTCTGCAATTTCTACAATTTCTAGTAGTATTGCTTTCGATGAATTGTTAGATTATGTTACAATAAATTATCATGATAATGAAGAAACTGAAGAAGACGTTATAGAAGAAAATAGAAATAACGATTCTAAATCTAGTGGATTTGATTGGTTTAAACGTAAGCCTAATAAAAAAGAAACTCATGACAATGATGTAGAAACATCAGAAGAAGAGTTGTATGAAACTCAAGATAGTCAGCATGAACATAACCGTGATAATGCAAAGGGTAAAGACAATGAAGAAAGTAAATTCAAAAAATTAATGAAATCTTTATTTGAATAACTATCGGCCATTAAAACTAGGAGGAAATTTAAATGTTAGAATTTGAACAAGGATTTAACCATTTAGCGACTTTAAAGGTCATTGGTGTAGGTGGAGGCGGAAACAACGCTGTTAACCGAATGATTGACCACGGAATGAATAATGTTGAATTTATTGCAATCAACACAGATGGTCAAGCTTTAAACTTATCTAAAGCTGAATCTAAAATCCAAATCGGTGAGAAATTAACTCGTGGATTAGGTGCAGGAGCAAATCCAGAAATTGGTAAAAAAGCTGCTGAAGAATCTCGTGAACAAATTGAAGATGCTATCCAAGGTGCAGATATGGTATTTGTTACTTCTGGTATGGGTGGCGGAACTGGTACAGGTGCTGCACCAGTTGTAGCTAAAATAGCTAAAGAAATGGGAGCTTTAACAGTTGGTGTTGTTACACGCCCATTTAGTTTCGAAGGACGTAAACGTCAAACTCAAGCAGCTGCGGGTGTAGAATCTATGAAAGCTGCCGTTGATACATTAATCGTAATACCTAATGATCGTTTATTAGATATCGTTGATAAATCTACACCAATGATGGAAGCATTTAAAGAAGCTGATAATGTATTACGTCAAGGTGTACAAGGTATTTCTGATTTAATTGCAGTATCTGGTGAAGTAAACTTAGACTTTGCTGATGTTAAGACAATTATGTCTAATCAAGGTTCAGCATTAATGGGTATCGGTGTATCATCAGGTGAGAATAGAGCTGTTGAAGCTGCTAAAAAAGCAATTTCTTCACCATTACTTGAAACTTCAATCGTTGGAGCTCAAGGTGTGCTTATGAACATTACAGGTGGAGAATCATTATCATTATTCGAAGCGCAAGAAGCTGCTGACATTGTTCAAGATGCTGCTGATGAAGATGTTAATATGATTTTTGGTACAGTAATTAATCCTGAATTACAAGATGAAATTGTTGTAACAGTTATTGCTACTGGATTTGATGATAAACCTGCTGCGCATGGTCGTAAATCTGGTTCAACTGGATTCGGTGCAAGTGCTGCAACACCTTCTAATTCAAGTAAAGAAGAACCATATACTACTAATACATCAAGCATTCAAGCTAGTGATAATGCGAGTGAAAGAACGCATACTACTAAAGATGATGATATTCCAAGCTTTATTAGAAATAGAGAAGAAAGACGTTCTAGAAGAACAAGACGTTAATTATAGATTGAATATCATTAATAAACTTTAAAAATCATCAGATTAATTTCTGATGATTTTTTTATAAATGCTTAAATGAAGATAATTGTGGTTCTCGCCCAAATTAAATTGATACATAATGATTCCTTTTTATTTATCAGTGCTAAAAGATAGAGAACCACAATAGTCTCATAGAATATTTTGATTTTTACGGTAAATACTATATTATGGAATTATTAACTAAATGACTAGTTATAAAATAAACTGAAATGCTGGTGACAATCGATTGACTGAAAAATTTATAAAACAAGGACATCATTTATTGTATAACGAAGCAAGCAAATTTGACGTGACTCTAGGAATTACAACTAGAGAAGGCGGACAGAGTAATTTTCCAAATGGTGCATTTAACATGGCAAGATATATAGATGATAATCCTCAACATATCACAAATCATCAGAAGATATTGGCAGAAGAAATTAAATTTGATAGAGAAAATTGGGTATTCCCAATACAGACACATGAAAATAAAGTAGTAGAAATCACTTCAAATGATAAAGGTACTAATATAGATTCATTAACTTCATCATTACATGGTATTGATGCCATGTATACGTATGAAAAAAATATATTATTAACAATGTGTTATGCAGACTGTGTTCCAGTATATTTTTATAGTCCTAATCATAATTTTATTGCGCTTGCTCATGCAGGATGGAGAGGTACATTTGGTCAAATTGTTGCTGAGGTAATTAAACAAGTTTCTTTTGACTTAGAGCAAATGTATGTGGTTATTGGTCCCGCAACCTCATCAAGTTATGAGATAAATGATGATATTAGAAATAAATTTGCAATGTTACCTATAGATATAACTAAATATGTTGTCCAAAGAGGAAATGATAGACATGGTATTGATTTGAAATTGGCAAATAAGTTATTGCTAGAGTACTATGGCATTCCTTCAAATAATATATATATAACTGATTATGCAACATCAGAAAATTTAAATTTATTCTTTTCTTATAGACTTGAACAAGGTCAAACTGGGCGAATGTTAGCATTTATCGGTCAGAAATAAGGAGGTATTACAAATGCATGTTAGTGAAAATTTACAATATATTAAAGATCAAATAAATGATCAACTTGAAAAAAGTAAACTTTCGACAAAACCAAACGTGATAGCAGTCACAAAATATGTTACAATAGAGCGAGCTAAAGAAGCATACAAAGCTGGCATCAAACATTTTGGTGAAAATAGAGTAGAAGGATTTTTAACCAAAAAAGAACAATTGCCAGATGATGTAACTATGCATTTTATTGGTTCTTTACAAACAAGAAAAGTAAAAGATGTTATTAATGACATTGATTACTTCCATGCTTTAGATAGACTTAAACTGGCCAAAGAGATAAATAAACGTGCTAACCACACTGTTAAGTGTTTTGTACAAGTTAATGTGTCTGGTGAAGAATCAAAACATGGTATTCAATTAAGTGAAGTAACAGATTTTATTGAACAATTAAAAGATTATGAGCATATTGAAGTCGTTGGTTTAATGACTATGGCACCATATACAGATGATGAAACGTATATTAAATCAATATTTGAACAATTACGAATAAAAAAAGAACACATACAACAACTCAATTTAAGTTATGCACCATGCAATGAATTATCAATGGGTATGAGTAATGATTATTTATTAGCGATTGAAGAAGGTGCTACATTTGTAAGAATTGGGACTAAACTTGTAGGAGAATAGGAGTGAGCCCCTTGGCTTTAAAAGATTTATTTAGTGGTTTTTTTGTAATAGATGATGAAGAAGAAGTAGAAGTACCAGAAAGAAATGATAAAGTAAGAGAACAAGAACCTGTAAAAGAACAATCGCAAGCTGTTAATGAACCAACAACACAAAATTCAATTAAATCAGTTCCACAAAAGACTACACCAAGATATACAACAACTTCAGAGGAAAGGAATAGTCGTATGACAAATAATTCAAAAAATAATAATCGTAATGTTGTGACTATGAATAATGCAACGCCAAATTATTCAGCACAAGAAAGTTCAAAAATGTGCTTATTTGAACCACGAGTATTTTCTGATACCCAAGATATTGCTGACGAATTAAAAAATAGACGTGCAACACTTGTTAACTTACAACGTATCGATAAAGTCTCTGCTAAGAGAATTATTGATTTCTTAAGCGGTACAGTTTATGCGATTGGTGGAGATATCCAACGTGTTGGTACTGACATCTTCCTTTGTACACCTGATAATGTGGAAGTTGCAGGAAGTATAACTGATCACATCGAAAATATGGAACAGTCATTTGACTAAGGAGTAAAGATATGGATATTGGTTTATTAAATACGGTATTTAGGTTTATTCTATTCTTAGTTGAAATATATTATTTTGGTATGATTATTTATTTCTTTACTTCATGGGTTCCAAGTATTCGTGAAAATAAAGTTGGAGAATTTTTGGCCAAAATATATGAACCATTCTTACAACCGTTTCGCAAAATTATTCCACCTATAGGTATGATAGATATTTCATCAATTGCTGCAATTGTAGTATTAATATTATTCCAAAGAGGTTTAGTTTTTATCTTTAATTGGATATTAATGTATTTAAGTTAATTAACTGTATATAACGAGGCAAATGTGTTGTGCACATATTGACCTCGTTTTTTACTATATAATTTGATTTCATTAGATAAAGTATAGGTTCTCTCCCCAATTGAACCGATACATAAATTTTTAAGACTCGCACCACGGCTTGCACTTTATAGTGAAAATTCTGTTGATAGAATTTTTGATCTTAGGTCCATACCACTGGAATATTGGTATTAAACTATATTATATTTTTTAGCAATTTTATTTATAATTAATTAACCATTCCTAAAATAGAGCGCGCATTTAAATCGAATAAAGGATGTGATTGACATAGATATATATCAACATTTTAGACAAGAAGAATACGGTTTAATAGATCAACTAACTGATAAATGTGAGCAAGCTCAACAAAGTTATGCACCTATTTTAACTCAGTTTTTAGACCCTAGAGGTCAATATATTTTAGAAGTTATAAGTGGTAGTTATGATGATTTAAATGTAACATTTTTTGGTGGACCAAATGCAGAACGACAAAGAGCGATAATAGCACCGGAATATTATACAGCAACAGATGATGATTTTGATTTAGTGTTAATTCAAGTTAATTATCCTGATAAATTTGTTACATTGAAACATCAACATATATTAGGGACTTTAATGTCTTTAGGTATTGATCGACAACAAGTCGGTGATATTATTGTCGGTGAACAAATACAATTTGTTTTGACAAGTAGATTGCAATCATTTATTATGTTAGAATTACAACGTATTAAAGGGGCGACAGTTAAACTTAATACTATTCCGTTTTCAGATATGATACAATCTAAAGAAGATTGGAAATTAAGTAGTGCAACTGTTAGTTCTTTAAGATTAGATGTAATTTTAAAAGAAATGATTCACAAATCTAGAACAATAGCTAAACAATTAATTGATAAAAAAAGAGTAAAAGTCAATCATACTACGGTTGATTCAAGCGATTTTCAATTACAAATGAATGATTTAATCTCTATACAAGGTTACGGAAGAGCTCAAATTACAAACCTTGGTGGAAAAACTAAAAAAGATAAAACACATATTACGTATAGAACATTATTTAAATAATGCTTAATTGAGGAGGATATACAATGCCTTTTACACCAAGTGAAATTAAGAATAAAGAATTTACACGTGTGAAAAATGGTTTAGAACCAACAGAAGTAGCTAATTATTTAGATCAACTAAGTAATGAAATTGAACGCTTAAAAGAAGATAAAAAACAACTTGAAAAAGTGATTGAAGAGAGAGATACTAATATTAAGTCTTATAAAGACGTTCATCAATCTGTTAGTGACGCTTTAATTCAAGCTCAAAAAGCTGGCGAAGAAACGAAACAAGCAGCTAACAAACAAGCTGAAGCTACACTTGCTCAAGCTAAATCACAAGCTGATCAAATCGTTGGAGATGCAGTGGAAAAAGCAAGACGCTTATCTTTCCAAACAGAAGATATGAAACGTCAATCAAAAGTATTTAGATCACGTTTCAAAATGTTGGTTGAAGCTCAATTAGATTTACTGAAAAGTGAAGATTGGGATTACTTATTGAATTATGATTTAGATGCTGAACAAGTAACCCTTGAAAATATTCATCATTTAAATGATAATGATTTAAAACCAGAAGAATCTGCTTTGAAAGAACAAGCTAACGAAAATGATGCTAACGATTCAAATAGTGATGCGTCAATCGTTGATGACAAACAAGATGAGACAAATTCAACAAATAATAAAAAATAAGTCAGACAAGTGATATACAACCTCTTTTCACAGCGAACTAGGTCATGGTGAGAGCCTAGTAAAAGAATGTATAGTCATATCACTGACTACTATTTATAATTAAGATTAATGAGAGAACTCTAAGTTGAGTTAAGAAGGGTGGTACCGCGAGAATTTCGTCCCTTTTTAGTTAACTTAGAGTTTTTATTTTTTTAAGGAGTGAATGAAATGGATTACAAAGAAACGTTATTAATGCCAAAAACTGATTTTCCAATGCGTGGTGGCTTACCTAATAAAGAGCCTAAAATTCAAGAACAGTGGGATGCTGAAGATCAATATCATCAAGCATTAGAAAAAAATAAAGGTAATAAAACTTTTATTCTTCATGATGGACCACCATATGCTAACGGTAATTTACATATGGGACATGCCTTAAATAAAATTATTAAAGACTTTATTGTACGTTATAAAACGATGCAAGGCTTTTATGCGCCATATGTACCTGGATGGGACACACATGGTTTACCTATTGAACAAGCTTTAACCAAAAAAGGTGTTGACCGTAAAAAAATGTCAACAGCTGAATTCCGTGAAAAATGTAAAGAATTTGCGTTAGAACAAATTGAGTTACAGAAGAAAGACTTTAAGCGTTTAGGTGTACGTGGTGACTTTAATGACCCATATATTACGTTACAACCAGAATATGAAGCAGCTCAAATTAGATTATTTGGAGAAATGGCTGATAAAGGATTAATTTATAAAGGTAAAAAACCTGTATATTGGTCACCATCAAGTGAATCCTCATTAGCAGAAGCTGAAATCGAATACCATGATAAACGTTCTGCTTCAATTTATGTTGCATTCGATGTCAAAGATGGTAAAGGTATTGTGGATCCTGATGCTAAATTTATTATTTGGACAACAACACCGTGGACTATTCCTTCAAATGTTGCTATCACTGTACATCCAGAACTTAACTATGGACAATATAATGTCGATGGAAAAAAATATATTATTGCTGAAGCTTTAGCTGACAGTGTAGCTGATGCACTTGATTGGGATAAAGAAACTTTAAAATTGGAAAAAGAATACACTGGTAAAGAATTAGAATACGTTGTTACACAACATCCATTCTTAGAACTTGAATCACTTGTAATTAATGGTGATCATGTAACAACAGATGCAGGTACTGGTTGTGTGCATACAGCCCCTGGACACGGGGAAGATGACTATATCGTTGGTCAAAAATATGAATTACCAGTTATTAGTCCAATTGATGATAAAGGTGTGTTTACTGAAGAAGGTGGACCTTTTGAAGGTATGTTTTATGATAAAGCAAATAAAGCTGTTACAGAATTATTAACTGAAAAAGGTGCTTTATTAAAATTAGAATTTATTACACATAGTTATCCACATGATTGGCGAACTAAAAAACCTGTGATTTTCCGTGCAACACCTCAATGGTTTGCTTCAATTAGTAAAGTAAGACAAGATATCTTAGATGCTATTGATAATACTAATTTCAAAGTAAACTGGGGTAAAACACGTATTTATAATATGGTGCGTGATCGTGGAGAATGGGTTATTTCTCGTCAACGTGTATGGGGTGTACCACTTCCAGTATTTTATGCTGAAAATGGTGACATCATCATGACAAAAGAAACAGTAAATCATGTAGCTGATTTATTTGCAGAACATGGTTCAAATGTATGGTTTGAAAGAGAAGCGAAAGATTTGTTACCAGAAGGATTTACGCACCCAGGTAGTCCAAATGGTGAATTTACAAAAGAAACAGATATTATGGACGTTTGGTTTGATTCAGGTTCTTCTCACCGTGGCGTATTGGAAACACGTCCAGAATTACATTTCCCAGCTGATATGTATTTCGAAGGTAGTGACCAATATAGAGGTTGGTTTAACTCTTCAATCACAACAGCAGTGGCTACAAGAGGCGTATCACCTTATAAATTCTTACTGTCACACGGTTTTGTTATGGATGGTGAAGGTAAGAAAATGAGTAAATCATTAGGCAATGTTATTGTGCCTGATCAAGTAGTAAAACAAAAAGGTGCAGATATTGCACGTTTATGGGTAAGTAGTACTGACTACTTAGCTGATGTAAGAATCTCTGATGAAATTTTAAAACAAACTTCAGATGTGTATCGTAAAATCCGTAATACGTTAAGATTTATGTTAGGTAACATCAATGACTTTAATCCTGAAACAGATAGTGTTCCTGAAAATGACTTATTAGAAGTTGATCGTTATTTATTAAATCGTTTAAGAGAATTTACAGCAAACACAATTAATAACTATGAAAACTTTGATTATTTAAATATTTATCAAGAAGTACAGAACTTCATCAATGTAGAATTAAGTAATTTCTACTTAGACTATGGTAAAGATATTTTATATATTGAAGAACGTGATTCACATATTAGACGTAGTATGCAAACAGTGTTGTATCAAATTCTTGTTGATATGACTAAATTATTAGCACCAATCTTAGTTCATACTGCAGAAGAAGTTTGGTCACATACACCACATGTTAAAGAACAAAGTGTACATTTAGCTGATATGCCTAAAGTAGTTGAAGTAGATCAAGACTTATTAGATAAATGGCATACATTTATGAGTTTACGTGATGATGTTAACCGTGCACTTGAAAATGCACGTAATGACAAAGTTATCGGTAAATCTTTAGAGGCAAAAGTAACAATTGGTAGTAATGATAACTTTAATGCAGCTGAATTTTTAACACAATTTGAAGCATTACATCAATTATTTATTGTATCTCAAGTTGAAGTTGTTGATCATGTTGATAATGGTACAACATATGAACACGGTGATATTGTTATTGCACATGCTGATGGAGAAAAATGTGAGAGATGCTGGAACTATTCAGAAGAATTAGGATCAGTAGGAGAATTAACACACTTATGTCCACGTTGCCAAGAAGTTGTCAAAACTCTAGTTTAATTGAATAAGCGTGTGATAAATATTGATTTACTAACAAAATCTAGATACTTATCTTATTTATAATAAAGTGTCATATTTGTTAATAATTGACTATATAAAATATTATCATCATTCATCAACCCTAGTCAGTTATAAGGGGATGGGACTTTGAAATCATTTTAATGATTTTAGTCCCATCCCCATTTTTTGATAATAATAAAGTGTGTAAAATTATAAATAGCTGATAGTAAGTGATAAAATTGAAGATGATTGTACAATTGAAATGGAATGGAGTAATTTTTATGTTTCATAGTAATACTGCTCATTTTGTCAATGGAGTGACATTAAATGTAAGAGATAAAGACGCACTAAAACCATTTTATGAAAATGTGTTAGGACTAAATATCATTAACGAAACTTTAACATCTATCCAGTATGAAGTTGGACAAAGTAATCATATTATTAGACTAGAAGAAATTGAACATGGACGTGAGCCATTGTTATCTGAAGCTGGATTGTTTCATATTGCAATTAAGTTACCAACATATACTGATTTAGCAGATTTTTTAGTTCAATTGAGTGACTATGATATACCAGTAAACGGTGGTAACCAATCTACATCTTTATCAATATTTTTTGAAGACCCGGATGGGCATGGTTTTAAGTTTTATGTAGATAAGCCTAGTGAAGAATGGGTTACACACCATGATTTAATTCAAATATATGTTAAACCACTAAATGTACCTAAATTATTAAATTATACTTCAGATGAGCAGTGGCAAGGCATCCCCGATTTAGCAATTATAGGTTCTTTGCATATAAAAACAATTCGTTTATCAGAAGTGACAAATTATTATTGTGATTATTTTGGTTTAGATATTGCAGCTTATATGGATGACTTTTCATTATTTTTAGCATCACAAGGTTATCATCAACATTTAGCAATGAATCAATGGATGTCAGCTACAAAAAGAATTGATAATTTCAATTCCTATGGTTTAGCTATTGTGGATTTTCATTATCCTGAAACAACGCACCTTAATCTTCAAGGACCAGATGGTATATATTATCGTTTTAATAAAATTAAAACAGTTGATTAAATAATGTTTAAGACTACAAAGTCTCTATAATAAATTTTGTGATTGGCAGTAATTGTTTGTATTATAAAATGCCGATAAAACATAAATTTATTTTTATGATGATTGTGCGCAACCTTTATTCGATTTTGTTAGTAAATAACGTAGTCATGAGCTTTAATATTTTAGTAATTGTCATATGCTTACTTTTTTTATTGTTTGCTCTAGGATATAATATAATGAGTTGTCTAAACGACAGTTGAATGGAGGAACATCGATGCACAAGAAATATTATATTTGGACATCCGTACTCGTGACGTTATTTATTATTACTTTTGATCAATTAACTAAATATTTAATAGCGACTACGATGAAAATTGGAGACTCATTTGAAGTTATACCTAACTTTTTAAATATTACATCACACAGAAATAATGGTGCTGCGTGGGGAATTTTAAGTGGCAAAATGGGATTCTTTTATATCATTACAGTTATTATATTAATCGTATTAATATATTTCTTTATTAAAGAAGCACAATTTAATTTATTTTTACAAGTTGCTATTAGTTTATTATTTGCTGGAGCACTAGGTAATTTTATTGATCGCTTATTTAATGGACAAGTAGTAGATTTTATAGATACAAATATATTTGGATATGATTTTCCAATATTTAATATTGCAGATTCAAGTTTAACGATTGGTGTGATTTTCGTTATTATCGCATTATTAAAAGACTCATCAAACAATAAAGATAAGGAGGTTAGATGATGGAAATATATGAATATCAAATTTCAGATCAATCTCAAACTGGCTCAAGAATTGATAAAATACTCCCTGAGTTAAACCAAGAGTGGTCTCGTAATCAAATTCAAGATTGGATTAAATTAGGTTTAGTAAGTGTTAACGATAAGACAATCAAGCCTAATTATAAAACCAAACTAAATGATAAAATAGTGGTGACTGAAAAAGAGACTGTTGAAGCAGATATCGTTGCCGAAAATTTAGATTTAGATATATATTATGAAGATAATGATGTTGCTGTTGTATATAAACCAAAAGGTATGGTGGTTCATCCATCACCTGGACATTATACCAATACGCTAGTTAATGGTTTAATGTATCAGATTAAAGATTTATCTGGAATCAATGGAGAAATTCGTCCTGGTATTGTTCACCGTATTGATATGGATACATCAGGTTTATTAATGGTGGCTAAAAACGATATTGCACATAGAGGTTTAGTAGAACAATTAATGGATAAAACTGTCAAAAGGAAATATACTGCATTGATTCACGGTGTTATTCCTCACGATTATGGCACAATTGATGCGCCAATTGGTCGTAATAAAAATGATCGTCAATCCATGGCAGTTGTTGATGATGGTAAAGAAGCCATTACACATTTTAATGTTTTAGAACGTTTTAAAGATTATACCTTAGTTGAATGTCAACTTGAAACAGGCCGTACACATCAAATTCGTGTGCATATGAAATACATCGGCTTCCCATTAGTAGGAGACCCTAAATATGGTCCGAAGAAAACCTTAGATATAGGTGGTCAAGCACTGCACGCTGGTTTAATCGGTTTTGAACATCCAATTACTGGGCAATATATCGAACAACAAGCGGCATTACCAGATTATTTTGAGACACTACTGGATACTATACGTAAACGTGATGCTTAAAACAACCATATTTTTATTATGTAAACTAAAAACGTCAAACAATTATAGTTTCATATAGTAATTTTATGTTAACTTAAATAACAGAATATAAAATATACCTTTATTTTGTGCTATGGATGATTGACATTTGTTGAAAATAGTATTATCCTAATTACAGTTTAAATACGCATTAATCGTCTTTAAGTGAAAGTCCAGAGAGGCTTCAAAGACATGATATAAATAGATATATACTTATTGAAACGCATAGTACTTGTTCAAGGTTATAAGACTATAAATTTTTGTAGTCATTAACGTACTATTTGCTCGTATATAACTTAACCTCATGTCTTGTTAAAGACGTGAGGTTTTTTGTTTTTAATAATTGAAAAGGGTGAAAAAATGTCTAAACGAATTATTATGGACGATGCCGCAATACAACGAACAGTAACTAGAATTGCTCATGAAATTTTGGAGTATAATAAAGGTACTGATAATTTAATTTTATTAGGGATTAAGACACGTGGTGAATTTTTAGCTAATAGAATTCAACAAAAGATTAATACCATTGAACAAAAACAAGTACCAACAGGAACGATTGATATTACATATTTTAGAGATGATATTGAACATATGTCTTCACAAATGAGTAAAGATGCGATTGAAATTGACACGAAACTTACTGATAAAGTTGTCGTCATTATTGATGATGTACTGTATACAGGACGTACTGTACGCGCATCTTTAGATGCAATTTTACTTAATGCCAGACCAATAAAAATTGGACTAGCAGCTTTAGTTGATCGAGGCCACAGAGAACTGCCAATTAGAGCAGATTTTGTGGGTAAGAATATACCTACTTCAAAAGATGAAACAGTTAATGTCTTCTTAGAAGAAATGGATAATGAAAATGCAGTAATAATTGAATAATAGCCCTTTTAAATCAGTACGAGAGACTGAAAAAGGTGAGGGTAATTTATATACTGGAACAATTTAAGTATGTAAATTTCACCCTCATTGTAAGTTCGAAGTGATAGCTTATACTAGGATAACTATAGCTTCAACTGTTTACTAAGTCTCTTTACATATATTGATGTAAAGAGATTTTTTTGAAAATGGAGGAAATGACATAATGGAAAATGAACAAATGTTTGAACGTACAGTGAAACCTGTACTTGATGTAAATGACAAACCACAACCAGCACAATGGGCATTTTTAAGCTTGCAGCACTTGTTTGCAATGTTTGGTGCTACAGTTCTTGTGCCGTTTTTAACTGGTTTACCAATTTCCGCTGCATTGCTTGCTTCAGGAATTGGCACATTATTATATATACTAATTACTAAAGCTCAAATACCCGCATATCTTGGTTCAAGTTTTGCTTTTATCACACCCATTATTACCGGTTTAAGTACGCACAGTTTAGGAGATATGTTAGTTGCTTTATTTATGAGTGGTTTAATGTATGTGATTATCGGCATTTTTATTAAATTGAGTGGTACAGCTTGGTTAATGAAGTTACTACCACCAGTTGTAGTTGGTCCAGTTATTATGGTCATAGGACTAAGTTTAGCTCCAACAGCAGTTAATATGGCTATGTATGAAAATTCTGCTGATATGAAAGGATACAGCATGAGTTACTTAATTGTTGCTCTAGTAACTTTATTAGTAACAATAGTTGTACAAGGATTTTTCAAAGGTTTCTTATCATTAATACCTGTATTAGTAGGGATTATAGTAGGTTACGTGGTAGCGATTTTTATGGGGATTGTTAAATTTAACGCTGTCATGTCAGCTAAATGGTTCGATTTCCCTCATATTTATCTACCATTTAAAGACTATGTACCATCATTTCATCTCGGGCTAGTACTAGTTATGATACCAATTGTTTTTGTCACAGTAAGTGAACATATTGGACATCAAATGGTATTAAATAAAATTGTTGGTAGAAACTTTTTTGAAAAACCAGGGCTAGATAAGTCTATTATCGGTGATGGTGTATCAACAATGTTTGCCAGTATCATTGGTGGACCACCAAGTACAACATACGGTGAAAACATTGGAGTTCTCGCAATAACTAAGATTTATAGTATCTATGTTATAGGTGGTGCAGCAGTTATCGCTATCATCTTAGCTTTCATAGGTAAATTCACAGCATTGATATCTTCTATACCAACCCCAGTCATGGGCGGTGTTTCAATACTACTATTTGGTATCATTGCAGCGAGTGGCTTAAGAATGTTAGTTGAAAGTAAAGTAGATTTTGCTAATAACCGCAACCTTGTCATCGCATCAGTAGTGTTAGTAGTAGGTATTGGTAATTTAGTGATTAACTTGAAAGAAATTGGCATTAATCTTCAGATTGAAGGTATGGCTTTAGCAGCACTTTCAGGGATTATCCTAAACTTAATCTTACCTAAAGACAAAGATGTAAAAAATTAAGATTGACTAATCTAGGAGGGCGCTTTATGAATCATTTATTATCAATGGAACATTTAACTACAGATCAAATTTATAACTTAATCCAAAAGGCAAGTCGTTTTAAATCAGGTGAACAACCATTACCACAACTAGATGGTAAATTTGTAGCTAATTTATTCTTCGAAAATTCTACTAGGACAAAGTGTAGCTTTGAAGTTGCAGAATTGAAATTAGGTTTGAAAATTATAAATTTTGATACAACAACATCATCTGTGTCAAAAGGTGAATCATTGTACGATACTTGTAAGACGCTAGAGAGTATTGGTTGTGATTTATTAGTTATTAGACATCCTTATAATGACTATTATGAACAATTGACAAATGTTAATATTCCAATAGCTAATGCTGGAGACGGTAGTGGTCAACATCCTACGCAAAGTTTATTAGATTTAATGACGATTTATGAAGAATACGGATATTTTGAAGGCTTAAATGTTGTCATCTGTGGTGACATTAAAAACTCAAGAGTTGCACGTAGTAACTATTATAGCTTGAAAGCTTTAGGAGCCAATGTCATGTTCAATAGTCCGAGAGCATGGGTTGATGAATCATTAGAAGCACCATACGTGAATATGGATGATGTCATAGACTCAGTTGATATAGTCATGTTACTGAGAATCCAACACGAAAGACATGGTCTTGTAGAAGAAGCAAGATTTATGAAAGATGATTATCATCAAAAGCATGGTTTAAACCAACAGAGATATGATCGTCTTAAACCAAATGCGATAGTTATGCACCCTGCACCAGTCAATCGTGGAGTGGAAATTGAAAGTGATTTAGTAGAAGCGCCTAAATCTCGTA
The DNA here is from genome assembly GCF_002902085.1 of Staphylococcus simiae. GTDB lineage: Bacteria > Bacillota > Bacilli > Staphylococcales > Staphylococcaceae > Staphylococcus > Staphylococcus simiae. Next base: position 52,265 of record NZ_PPQR01000056.1, on the reverse strand, counting down.
TCTTTAAACAAATGGAAAATGGTATGTATCTTCGAATGGCAGTCATAGATGAATTATTAAATAAATAGGGGGAGATTTATAATGAAATTAATAAAAAATGGTCGAATTTTACAAAATGGTGAGTTAGTAAATGCTGATATTTTGATAGAAGGAAAAGTTATCAAAGAAATTGGTAATGATATAAATGTAACTGAAGATGTTGACATCATTGATGCACAAGGACACTTTGTGTCACCAGGATTTGTTGATGTTCATGTACATCTAAGAGAACCCGGTGGAGAACATAAAGAAACAATTGAATCTGGAACACTTGCAGCAGCAAGAGGTGGATTTACAACGGTGTGTCCAATGCCAAATACTAGACCCGTTCCCGATTCAATTGAACATTTTGACTCTTTACAGCGTATTATTGACGATAGTGCACATGTGAGAGTATTACCATATGCATCAATTACAACAAGACAAGCCGGTAAAGCGCTTGTAGATTTTGAGGCATTAGCTAAAGAAGGTGCATTTGCATTTACTGATGATGGTGTCGGTGTACAGACAGCTAGTATGATGTATGAGGCAATGCAACAAGCTTCAAAAGTTAATAAAGCAGTTGTGGCACATTGTGAAGATAACTCTTTAATTTATGGTGGTGCTATGCATGAAGGTCAACGTAGTAAAGAATTAGGTATACCTGGAATTCCTAATATTTGTGAATCTGTACAAATTGCTAGAGATGTTCTATTGGCAGAAGCAGCGCATTGTCATTATCACGTGTGTCATGTATCTACGAAAGAAAGTGTACGTGTTATTAGAGATGCAAAACGTGCGGGGATTCATGTCACAGCTGAAGTAACACCACATCATTTATTATTAACAGAGGATGACGTACCTGGTAATGATGCCATTTATAAAATGAATCCGCCACTTAGAAGTCATGAAGATAGACAGGCCTTACTTGATGGATTATTAGATGGAACAATCGATTGCATTGCAACAGATCATGCACCTCACGCTCGTGAAGAAAAAGCCCAACCTATGGAAAAAGCACCATTTGGTATTGTAGGTAGTGAAACAGCGTTTCCATTGTTGTATACACATTTCGTTAAAAACGGTGAATGGACATTACAACAATTAGTTGATTATTTAACTGTTAAACCAAGCGATACGTTCAACTTAGATTTTGGAAGATTAGAATCAGGCCGTTTAGCTGATATTACAATTATTGATTTAGATAATGAGCAAGAAATTAAAGGGGAAGACTTTTTATCTAAAGCTGATAATACACCATTTATTGGTTATAAAGTATACGGCAATCCAATATTAACTATGGTCGAAGGTGAAATTAAATACGAGGGGGCAAAATAAAATGCAACAGAAACGTTATTTAGTGTTAGAAGATGGCTCTTACTACGAAGGATACCGTTTAGGATCTGATCATTTAAATATAGGTGAAATTGTATTTAATACAGCAATGACAGGCTATCAAGAAACGATATCTGATCCATCATATACTGGTCAAATTATTACGTTCACTTATCCATTAATAGGAAATTATGGTATTAATCGTGATGATTTTGAATCATTAGTTCCGACTTTAAATGGTATTGTAGTTAAAGAAGCTAGCACGCATCCAAGTAATTTTAGACAACAAAAAACACTGCATGACGTTCTAGTGTTGCATCAAATTCCTGGTATATCAGGAGTAGATACTAGAAGTATTACACGCAAAATACGTCAACATGGTGTATTAAAGGCAGGATTTACAGATGATAAAGCAAACATTGATAATTTAATTGAAAAATTACAAAATGTTGACTTACGAAACAATGAAGTTGAAAGTGTTTCCACAAAGACACCATATGTTTCAACTGGCCAAAATTTAAATGTAGTGTTAGTCGATTTTGGAAAGAAACAAAATATTGTTAGAGAATTAAATATTAGAGGCTGTAATGTAACAGTTGTACCATTTAATACGACTGCTGAAGCCATTTTAGCTATGTCACCAGATGGTGTTATGTTATCAAATGGTCCAGGAAATCCTGAAGTAGTTGAATGCGCAATAGAAATGATTAAAGGTATTTTAGGAAAAATCCCATTCTTTGGTATCTGCCTTGGACATCAATTGTTTGCCTTATCGCAAGGTGCGACATCATTTAAGATGAAATTTGGACATAGAGGTGCAAACCATCCAGTGAAACATCTACAATCAGGAAAAGTAGATATCACTAGTCAAAACCATGGTTATGCTATAGATAAAGCATCACTTGAAAATACAGACTTAGAAGTAACGCATATTGCTTTGAACGATGGAACAGTTGAAGGGTTACGTCATAAGACATTACCTGCTTTTTCTGTACAATATCATCCAGAAGCAAACCCAGGTCCTACAGATTCTAATTACTTATTTGATGATTTTGTAACTATGATGAACAATGCTAAAGAAAAGGGGAGTCAAACACATGCCTAAACGTAATGATATTCATACTATTCTAGTCATAGGTTCAGGTCCAATTATTATCGGTCAAGCTGCAGAATTTGATTATGCCGGTACACAAGCTTGCTTGGCACTAAAAGAAGAAGGCTATAGAGTCATTCTAGTTAACTCAAATCCTGCAACCATTATGACGGATAAAGAAATTGCTGATAAAGTTTATATTGAACCATTAACACATGATTTTATCGCACGTATCATTCGTAAAGAACAGCCAGATGCATTATTACCCACTTTAGGTGGTCAAACAGGTTTGAATATGGCAATTCAGCTGCATGAAAGTGGTGTCCTACAGGCTAATCATGTACAGTTATTAGGAACAGAATTAACTTCTATTCAACAGGCAGAAGACAGAGAATTATTTAGAACTTTAATGAATGATTTAAATGTTCCTGTACCAGAAAGTGATATCGTTAATACTGTAGAACAAGCATTCAAATTTAAAGAACAAGTTGGTTATCCTTTAATTGTAAGACCTGCGTTTACAATGGGAGGGACAGGAGGCGGTATTTGCCATAACGATGAAGAGTTGTTAGAAATAGTCTCTAATGGTCTACATTATAGCCCGGCAACACAATGCCTACTTGAAAAATCCATCGCAGGATTTAAAGAAATAGAATATGAAGTGATGCGTGATAAAAACGATAATGCCATCGTAGTATGTAATATGGAAAATATTGATCCAGTAGGTATTCATACAGGTGATTCAATCGTTGTGGCACCTAGCCAAACGTTATCAGATGTTGAATATCAAATGCTCAGAGATGTGTCATTGAAAGTGATTAGAGCGTTAGGTATTGAAGGTGGATGTAATGTCCAATTAGCTTTAGATCCACATTCATTTGATTACTACATTATAGAAGTAAATCCACGTGTATCACGTTCATCAGCACTAGCTTCTAAAGCTACAGGTTATCCAATTGCTAAATTAGCAGCAAAAATAGCTGTTGGTTTGACACTAGATGAAATGCTTAACCCAATAACAGGTACATCTTATGCTGCATTTGAACCAACTTTAGATTATGTCATTTCTAAAATTCCACGTTTCCCATTTGATAAATTTGAAAAGGGAGAGCGTGAATTAGGTACACAAATGAAAGCAACAGGTGAAGTTATGGCTATTGGTCGTACATATGAAGAATCATTATTAAAAGCCATTCGCTCATTGGAATATGGTGTGCATCATTTAGGACTACTTAATGGAGAAAGCTTTGATATTGATTATATTAAAGAGAGAATTTGTCAGCAAGATGACGAAAGACTATTTTTCATTGGTGAAGCCATTCGTCGCGGAATATCATTAGATGAAATACATGACATGACGCAAATTGATTATTTCTTTTTACATAAATTCCAAAATATTATCAACATCGAGCATGAATTAAAAGCACATCAAGGGGATTTAGAATATTTAAAATATGCTAAAGATTATGGATTTAGTGATAAAACGATTGCACATCGTTTTGATATGACAGAAGAGGATGTATATCAATTACGTATGGCAAATGATATTAAACCAGTTTATAAAATGGTTGATACGTGCGCTGCAGAATTTGAATCTACAACGCCATATTATTATGGTACTTATGAAAGTGAAAATGAGTCTATCGTTACTGACAAAGAAAAAATATTAGTACTTGGTTCAGGACCAATACGTATTGGTCAAGGTGTAGAATTTGACTATGCTACAGTCCACGCAGTATGGGCAATCCAACAAGCTGGGTATGAAGCAATAATTGTTAATAACAACCCGGAAACAGTTTCTACTGACTTCTCAATTTCAGATAAACTTTATTTTGAACCGTTAACTGAAGAAGATGTCATGAATATCATTAATTTAGAACAGCCTAAAGGCGTTGTTGTTCAATTTGGTGGTCAAACAGCAATCAACTTAGCAGATAAATTAGCAAAACATGGCGTGACAGTATTAGGAACGTCATTAGAAAATCTAAATAGAGCTGAGGACCGTAAAGAATTTGAAGAATTATTACGTCGTATTAATGTGCCACAACCACAAGGTAAAACAGCAACATCTCCTCAAGAAGCTTTAACTAATGCTAAAGAAATTGGTTATCCTGTTGTAGTCAGACCATCATATGTTTTAGGTGGTCGTGCTATGGAAATTGTAGATAATGATGAAGAGCTTGAAAATTATATGACACAAGCAGTTAAAGCAAGTCCAGAGCACCCTGTACTTGTGGACAGATATTTAACAGGCAAAGAAATTGAAGTTGATGCAATTTGTGATGGTGAAACTGTGGTTATACCGGGTATTATGGAGCATATAGAACGTGCAGGTGTACATAGTGGAGATTCAATTGCCGTATATCCTCCACAAACTTTATCAAACGAAGAGTTAAACACACTTGAAGATTATACAATTAAATTGGCTAAAGGTTTAGATATCATTGGTTTGATTAATATTCAATTCGTCATTGCACATGATGGTGTTTATGTCTTAGAAGTGAATCCTCGCTCAAGTAGAACAGTACCATTTTTAAGTAAAATAACGAATATTCCAATGGCACAACTTGCTATGAAAGCAATCATGGGAGAAAAACTAACGGCAATGGGTTATAAAGAAGGGGTTCAACCATATGCTGATGGTGTCTTTGTTAAAGCGCCAGTGTTTAGTTTTAATAAATTAAAAAACGTTGATATTACATTAGGACCAGAAATGAAATCAACTGGTGAAGTAATGGGTAAAGATGAGACATTAGAAAAGGCGCTATACAAAGGGTTAACTGGTAGTGGTGTTGAAATAAAAGATCATGGTACAGTGTTAATTACTGTAAGTGATAAAGATAAAGATGACATTGTCAAAATTGCACACCGCTTAAATGAAGTCGGTTATAAAATATTAGCAACATCAGGCACTGCGGAAAGAATTAAAAAAGATCATATACCGGTTGAAGTTGTAGGAAAAATAGGTGGAGATAATGATTTATTAACGCGTATTCAACAAGGTGATGTCCAAATTGTTATCAATACGATGACAAAGGGTAAAGAAGTAGAGCGTGATGGATTCCAAATCAGACGTACAACTGTCGAAAATGGCATTCCATGTTTAACATCGTTAGATACTGCCAATGCACTAACTACTGTCATTGAAAGTATGACATTTACAATGCGTGAAATGTAAGATGACACTGTCACATTAATTATTTTAGAGGTTGCTTTATACTTAAAATAGGTGTAATTAGCAATCTCTCTATGCAATAGACACTAATTAACGTAAGGGAGAATACGATGAAAGATTTACCGATAATTGCCTTAGATTTTGAATCGAAAGAAAAAGTGAACCAATTTTTAGATTTATTTGATGAGCCTTTATTTGTTAAAATTGGTATGGAATTATTTTATCAAGAAGGACCAGATTTGATTAAATCAGTAAAATCTAGAGGTCATGATGTCTTCTTAGATTTAAAATTACATGATATTCCTCATACTGTTGGTAAAGCGATGGAAGGTTTGGCTAAATTAAATGTAGATTTAGTTAATGTTCACGCAGCAGGTGGAACATTAATGATGATGCAAGCGTTACAAGGTCTTAGAAAATATAATAAAAATACTAAAATTATTGCTGTCACTCAATTAACATCTACAACAGAAGATATGTTGCATAACGAGCAAAATATTCAAACATCTATTGAAGATGCAGTGTTAAATTATGCATCACTAGCGAAGCAAGCTGGCTTAGATGGCGTTGTATGTTCTCCGTTAGAAAGTCAGTTATTAACTAATCATTTAGGCGTAGATTTTATGAAAGTGACACCAGGTATTAGACCTCAAGGTTCAGCAAAAGATGATCAACATAGAATTACTACACCAGAGCAAGCAAGACAATTAGGATCTACTCATATAGTAGTTGGAAGACCAATTACGCAAAGTGACGATCCTGTTAAAAGTTATCAAATTATTAAAGAAAGTTGGTTATCATAATGGCAAAAGCAATTGCAAAAGCATTATTAGATATAGAAGCGGTGACACTATCACCGAATGATTTATATACATGGAGTTCAGGAATAAAATCACCAATTTATTGTGATAATCGTGTTACATTGGGTTACCCATTAGTTCGTGGTGCTATTCGTGATGGTTTAATTAAATTAATTGAAGCACAATTCCCAGATGCAGAAATTATTTCAGGTACAGCAACAGCTGGTATTCCTCATGCAGCTTTTATCGCTGAAGAATTAAAATTACCAATGAACTATGTACGTTCATCAAGTAAAAGTCATGGCAAACAAAATCAAATTGAAGGTGCCAATAGTAAAGGTAAAAAAGTGGTCGTTGTAGAAGATTTAATATCTACAGGTGGCTCATCAATTACTGCTGTTGATGCATTAAAAGAAGCTGGTGCTGATGTTCTTGGTGTCATAGCAATTTTCACATACGGTTTAAAAAAAGCAGATGATACGTTTAAAAATGCAGATTTGCCATTCTATACATTAAGTAATTACAATGAATTAATTGAAGTTGCTGAAGATGAAGGCAAGATTACGAAAGATGATATTAAGACATTAGTTGAATGGAGAGACAACTTAGCATAAGATAGTCTTTAGAAAGGGGAATGTTTAATATGAATGAACAACAAACTAAGAATTTATATGCTAAAATTAAACATTGCAATGAATTTATTAATCATTCAAACGATTCTAACCACTCTAAAGAACAACTTCAACAAAGTGAAACTGAAATGAACGAAGTACAATTCGATAAAAATAATAATGAAGACTTATTTAAACACGTCAAAAATGTCTTACGAGATCAAGGTCACATTTAAACATTAATAACATCTAAAAAAGCTATAATAACATCTTCAATAAAGTGTATTAAATACTTCTTTGAAGACAGTTATTATAGCTTTTATTATTTTAAATTGGATATTAGCGAATAATTAATTTTACCAGTATCCAACCAATGAGTAATACGATGAGTAACGCTAAGATAGGAATAACATAATGTAACATAATAAAGCCTCCTTATTGCTTATTTAGTATTATAATAGAAAAGTAAAATAATGCGAAATGTAAACGCTTATGTTAGGTTATTACATTGTATTGTGGTAAGTATCTATAATTAAATTGTTTAACTTACTAAAGTCATTTCATAGTAATGTATATAACGATTTGAATGAATGACTTTTTAAATATATTGTTCTACAAATATGAGAAAGTCGTGTTAAACTAATGATGAAAGAAATTAATGGCAAAGTTGGAGGGTTATAAATGGAAATCCCAAAAATCACAACATTTTTAATGTTTAATAATCAAGCAGAAGAAGCTGTAAAATTATATACAAGTTTATTTGAAGACAGTGAGATTATTACGATGGCAAAGTATGATGACAATGGTCCGGGAGATCCTGGTACAGTTCAACATTCTATTTTCACATTAAATGGACAAGTATTTATGGCAATAGACGCAAATAGTGGTACCGAATTGCCAATGAACCCAGCTATTTCCTTATTTGTAACCGTTAAGGATACGTTAGAAATGGAGCGCTTATTTAACGGTTTGAAAAAAGAAGGTGCAATATTAATGCCTAAAACTGAAATGCCACCATATAGAGAATTTGCATGGGTACAAGACAAATTTGGTGTTAGTTTTCAACTAGCATTACCGGAATAATAAAAATGGGAGTGGAATAGAAATAAAATTTATTTCGTAATCCCACTCCGGCAAGACTGACTAGGTTTGTAAAACGTTGATTTATCAACATTTTACAAACCAGACAGTTACTGCCAAATGATTGAATTTAAGTCTGGAATGATTATGTTCCAAGGCTCTTTATTATTTTACACGCATTTGTTGAATATGTTCATAGTCTGGTGTTGCATAAAGCGTTTTTTGGTTATCATAAGTTACAAACCCAGGTTTAGCTCCGGATGGTTTATGAACATGTTTAATTAATGTATAGTCCACAGGTATTTGTCCAGAGTTTCCTGCTTTTGAAAAGTAACCTGCTAACATCGCCGCTTCTTTAATTGTTTCTTCACTTGGATCATCATTTAAAATGACTACATGTGACCCAGGTATATCTTTAGTATGCAACCAAATATATGATTTCTTAGCTTTTTTATTAGTTAAATAATCATTTTGTTTATTATTTTTACCTACTAATATAGTATCACCATCACTTGAGATATATTCTTGCAATTGTATTTGCTCTTTTTTCTTTTTTGTGGCATTTTTACGTTGCTTCATAAAGCCTTGTTCAGCAAGTTCATCTCTAATATCATCTATTTCAGACACAGTGATATGTTGTAATTGTTGCTCGATATTACTAAAATAATCGATATTTTCTCTAGTTAAATTAATTTGATGTGTTAATTCATGCTCACGCGTTTTCATACGATTGTATTGTTTATAATAATACTGAGCATTAGCTGCAGGTGACTTAGTAGGATTTAAAGGAATTGTTATGTCTTCATTGGTATAATAATTTGTTGCTATAACTTCTTTATCACCTTGTTTAATGCGATAAATATTCGCCGTAATTAATTCTCCGTAAAGTTGCTCGGTATCTTTATTTTTAGCATTTTCATATTCATCTATTAATTTAGATAATTTATTTTGATATTTGTGTAACTGTTGTTGTACAAATTTAACTAAGTCATTCGCACGTTGCTTAACTCTTTCACGTTCACCACGAGCATCAAAATAACGATCTAATAAATCATTTAAAGAATCATAGATGACCATATCATCATAAAATTGATTTAACTTCATAAAATAGAAATCTTCTTTACCACTGTCATGATTTTTATGGAAAACCGGAATAGGGTCTAAAGTTGTCTCAGCCATTACTTCATCAAATGCTTCTGGTAAGGTCTCAGTTGTCATAAAATGACGACGACTTACAATTTCATTAGTAATAAGTGGACTGAAACCTTCGAAGTGATTTAATAACTGTTTGGCAATATTACCACTATTAAAATCTATATATTGTAAGACTTCTTTACCATTGACATCATAAGGGTTAACTTTATGCTGAGTAGGTGGTGCCTCATATTTAAAACCAGGCATTACAGTACGATAAAGATTTGTATTAGGCGTTAAGTGTTTAAAGCCTTCGATAATTTTATAATTGTTATCTACTAATATTAAATTACTATGTTTACCCATGATTTCTAATATCACGGTACGATAGGTAGTATCGCCAATTTCATCTTTACTTTTAATATCGATTTCGACACGTCGGTCATTACCAATTTGACGAATATCTTCGATGATGCCACCTTCTAAGTGCTTACGAAAAACACGTGCAAACATAGGTGGGTTAAATGGATTATCATATTTTTTATTTGTAAGTTGTAATCTTGAAAAGCTTGGGTGAATTGATAATAATAATTGATGATTTTGACGATTTTGTCGTACAACCATGATGATCGTATCATTGTCTGGTTGATTAATTTTATGAATGCGCCCAGAAATTAAAAATTGTAAAGATTCCACCATTTTTTTTGTAAATAAACCATCATATGCCATAGTATACATTCCACCTTTTATAATCTTTCATTCAAATCATTTTAACATGCACGCTATGTATCGTATAGTTTTTGATCCAATATGAAAGATGTTAGTGTTCACTAAAAACGTTAATTATAATATTAATCATTCGATAATTATGATGATGACAATATACAAGCTAAAAGTTATTAAAAATTTATCTCAATTGAATTAATTTTTTAAATTAGAAATTATGTCATAGTCTTTCAAATATGCTATACAATATCAAGAACAATATGATATTATATTTAAATATAGAAGATTAGCTTAGAGAGGTCGTAAGGCATGGAAAATGAAAAAGGATTGTTAATCGTTCTTTCAGGTCCTTCAGGTGTTGGTAAAGGAACTGTAAGAAAGAGTATATTTGAGGATCCAACCACATCATATAAGTATTCTATTTCAATGACGACACGCCAAATGCGTGACGGTGAAGTGGATGGCGTAGATTACTTTTTTAAGACGAAAGATGAATTTGAAGCTTTAATTAAAGATGATCAATTTATTGAATATGCCGAATATGTTGGTAACTATTATGGTACACCAGTTCAGTATGTTAAAGATACTATGGCAGAAGGTCATGATGTATTTCTTGAAATTGAAGTTGAAGGTGCGAAACAAGTTAGAAAGAAATTTCCAGATGCACTATTTATTTTCCTTGCTCCACCAAGCTTAGAACATTTACGTGAGCGTTTAGTGGGAAGAGGTACTGAGTCTAACGAAAAGATACAAAGTCGTATAAATGAAGCTAAAAAAGAAGTTGAAATGATGAATTTATATGATTATGTTGTCGTAAATGATGAAGTAGAACTTGCAAAAAATAGAGTTCAATGTATAGTAGAAGCTGAACACCTTAAAAGAGAACGTGTAGAAGCAAAATATAGAAAGATGTTATTGGAGGCTAAAAAGTAATGTTAAATCCACCGTTAAATCAATTAACTGAACAAATTAAATCGAAGTATTTAATTGCAACTACTGCAGCAAAAAGAGCTCGTGAATTAGATGAGCATCCTGAAACAGCATTATTAACAGAATATCATTCATATAAACCAGTTGGTAAAGCTTTAGAAGAAATTGCAGACGGCAAGATTCGTCCTATTATTTCTAGCGATTACTACGGATAGGACATAAATAGTCACAATGTGTCATCTCAAACAAACCTACATCATACAAATGTTAGGTTTGTTTTTTTACAATATAAAGCACTGCTTTTTAATTTACCCAGATTTTGATGTATAATAAATATAAATTTGTGTTTGACTACATCACACTAATCTTAACTAAACATGAGTCTTTTACAAACAGCATTTTATACTGATAAATGAAGTAATTAACCGTAATTATTTGAATTTTTAAATGATGGTACTGTCATGTGTCACAATCCTAGACAATCTTTTCGGGCTGGGTGAAACCGTCGTAAAAAATTTAAAGAATTACAGTTGCTACGAATAAGGTTTGGGAGTGGGACAGAAATAATTTTTTCAAAACAAATTATTTCGTAGTCCCACCCCGGCAAAACTGACTAGGTTTGTAAAACGTTGATAAATCAACATTTTACAAATCAGACAGTTACTGCCAAATGCTTAATATTAAGTATAAATGCTTTATGTCCCAGGTTCATAAGATTTTCTAGCTATCAAGATAGCAGAAACTCTAACATGCAATGCAGGGCCCCAACATAGAAAAACTGGGTAACTAGTTTTTTCATGCAATACAAGTTGGGCAAGAGCTAGTAAAATTTAAAAATTTAACATAAAGGAATACAATTGATTGCTAGCGCAACAATTGCATAAGAGCTAGTAAAATTTAAAAATTTAACTAGCTCTAAGACGTATGAGTGAATTATAACAAACGACACATTATACAGCGTTTAAATATATATAATAGTAGATAACATATTTTTAAGGGAGAATGAATATGAAGAAAATTTTGTTGGCAGTGACAGGTGGTATTGCTGCATATAAAGCGATTGATTTAACTAGTAAGTTGACACAAACAGGATACGAAGTACGTGTCATGCTTACAGAAAATGCACAACAATTTGTCACACCATTAGCATTTCAAGCTATTAGTAGAAATGTTGTTTATACCAATACGTTCCTTGAAGAAAATCCTCATGAAATTCAACATGTAGCATTAGGTGATTGGGCTGATGCTATTATTATTGCTCCTGCAACAGCTAATACAATAGCTAAATTAAGTGTTGGTATTGCTGATGACATGGTAACTTCTACATTACTAGCTACAGAAACGCCGACATTTGTTGCTCCTGCTATGAATGTACATATGTATAATAACAAACGTACTCAGCATAATATGAAGATTTTAAAAGATGATGGTTATCATTTTATTGAACCAGGTAGTGGTTATTTGGCGTGTGGTTATGTAGCCAAAGGGCGTATGGAGGAACCTTTAGCTATTGTTTCAATTATAGATGATTATTTTAAAGCGCAACAACGCATATCAACTAGTTCATTTAATGGTAAAAATGTGCTCGTAACAGCAGGTCCAACTGTAGAAGTTATAGATCCAGTACGCTTTGTATCTAATCGTTCATCAGGAAAGATGGGATTTGCTATTGCACAAGCATTGATGAATCGTGGCGCTAATGTCACATTGGTAACAGGACCAACACAACTTGAAGATATACCTGGTGCTAAGATGATTCATGTGCAAAGTGCACAAGAAATGTTTGAAGCGGTTAAAGATAGATTTGAACATCAAGATATGGTTGTTAAAGCCGCTGCAGTGTCTGATTATACACCGTCAGAAGTGTTAGAACATAAATTAAAGAAACAAGATGGTGACTTATCTGTAACATTTAAACGTACTGTAGATATTTTAAAATATTTAGGTGAACATAAAACAAGTCAATTTTTAGTTGGTTTTGCTGCTGAGACTAAAGATGTTGATGCGTATGCTGAACAAAAATTACAAAAGAAAAATGCTGATGTCATTATTTCAAATAATGTTGGAGATCAAACAATTGGCTTTAATTCGGACGATAATGAATTGACCATGCATTTTAAAGATGGACAGCACATATATATTAAGAAAGGTCGTAAAAGTGACTTAGCAACTCGAATTTTAGATGAATTAGAAACTAGGTGGCAATAATGATAGCAAAGGTCATTGTCGATATTCCTTCTAAAAGTGTTGATTTTAAATTTGATTATATTATTCCTGAACATCTTGAATCTGTTGTTCAAAAAGGTATACGAGTCATTGTGCCATTTGGACCTAGAACAATACAAGGTTATGTGATGGATATTGTTAATGATCTACCAGAAGATATCGAACAAGAGAAATTGAAAGCAATTAAAGAAGTTCAAGATATCAAACCGGAATTAACACCTGAACTCATTGAGTTAAGTGAATGGATGAGTTCGACACATGTTATTAAACGTATTTCAATGTTAGAAGTCATGTTGCCGAGTGCGATAAAAGCTAAATACCATAAAGCATTTAAATTAATAGAAGGTGTAGACATTCCCAATCATTTAGCTCAACGATTTGATCGACATGGTTATTATAATTATAAAGACGCACAGAAAAATAATGATATAACCGAATTAATCGACTTATTACAACACGATTTAGTGATGGAAGAAACAATTTTATCGCAAAATATTAAAAAGAAAGTTAAGAAAGCGGCACGTATTATAGATAGTTTTAATCCAGATGATGTGTTAGCTCAATTAGAAAAACATATTAAACAATATGATTTATACGCATATTTAACAGAAGAACGACATAAAATAGTATTTTTAACAGATTTAGATGATATGGGATTTTCAAAATCTAGTTTAGATGCCTTAGTCAAAAAAGGCTACGTAGAAAAATATGATGCCATTGTTGAACGTAATCCGTTTGCGGAGCGAATTTTTGAACAAGAGAGTAAACGACAGTTAACGGCTGATCAACAACGCGCTTATAATGCTATAAAAGAAAAAATTGTTGCTCATGAACAACGAACATTTTTACTTCATGGTGTCACTGGCTCAGGAAAAACAGAGGTCTACTTACAAACTATTGAAGATGTGTTGAATCAAGATAAACAAGCAATGATGTTAGTACCAGAAATAGCATTAACGCCACAAATGGTTCTACGTTTTAAGCGTCGATTTGGTGACGATGTCGCAGTCTTACATTCAGGATTATCGAATGGAGAGCGTTATGATGAATGGCAAAAAATTCGAGATGGTAGAGCACGTGTCAGTGTGGGCGCACGTTCAAGTGTCTTTGCACCATTTAAGAATTTAGGATTAATCATTATTGATGAAGAACATGAATCTACATATAAACAAGAAGATTATCCAAGATATCATGCTCGTGAAATTGCACAATGGCGTAGCGAATATCATCATTGTCCGGTTATTTTAGGTAGTGCAACACCTTGTCTCGAAAGTTATGCTAGAGCTGAAAAAGGTGTCTATCAATTGTTAACACTTCCAAATCGGGTTAATAATCAAGCGTTACCTAAAATTGATATTGTGGATATGCGTGAAGAATTGAGTGAAGGTAATCGTTCAATGTTTTCAATTGAATTACGACAAGCGATTCAATTACGTTTAGACAAAAATGAACAAATCGTGCTCTTTTTAAATCGACGAGGGTATGCTTCATTCATGTTATGTCGTGATTGTGGCTATGTTCCGCAATGTCCTAATTGTGATATTTCACTGACTTATCACAAGACAACAGACTTATTAAAATGTCACTATTGTGGTTATCAAGAAACACCACCAAACAGTTGTCCTAATTGTGAGAGTGAACATATACGCCAAGTTGGAACAGGAACTCAAAAAGTAGAGGAACTGTTACAACAAGAATTTGAACAGGCACGCATAATAAGAATGGATGTTGATACAACTTCTAGGAAGGGTGCTCATGAAAAGTTACTATCAGATTTCGAACAAGGTAAGGGTGATATTTTACTAGGTACGCAAATGATTGCCAAAGGATTAGATTTTCCAAACATTACTTTAGTTGGTGTATTAAATGCTGATACAATGTTAAATTTACCTGATTTTAGAGCAAGTGAACGTACGTATCAATTACTAACTCAAGTAGCTGGTCGAGCTGGCCGGCATGACAAAGAAGGGCAAGTTATTATACAAACATATAATCCAGACCATTATGCTATTTTAGATGTTCAAAAGAATGATTACTTAACTTTTTATCATAAAGAGATGCAATATAGAAAATTAGGGAAATATCCACCCTATTATTTTTTAATTAATTTTACTATTTCACACCAAAACATGAAAAAAGTGATGGAAGCATCACAACATGTTCATCAAATTTTAGTGCAACATTTAACTGATAGAGCACTAGTGCTTGGCCCATCACCTGCAGCACTTGCTCGTATAAATAATGAATACCGTTTTCAAATTTTAGTGAAATATAAAAGTGAACCTGGTTTACTTCAAGCAATTCAATTTTTAGACGATTATTATCATGATAAATATATTAAGGACAAGCTATCTTTAAAAATTGACATCGATCCACAGCTAATGATGTAAAAAAAGGGTTCTCAATTTTTTAGGATTGATAAATAAAAAAGAATAATTTAACACGCAAATTATTTTGAAGACGAGACTCCTGAGGTAGGGACCCAACACAGAGAAACTGTACTTACAGTTTCAACAAGCAATGCAAGCTGGGGTGTGAGGCTTGAAAAAATTATGTATCAGTCCAATTTGTTAGTGAACAAAAATAGACTTCAAATGACCTTGATTCGGCCGTTTGAAGTCTTTATTTATAATTACATCATGATATTGCCATTTTCATCAGATGGTCTGAATAATGTTAACACTGCACTAATAATAGCTAAGATATGTGGTATTCCTGTCCAAAAGAATAGAAGATGTAATATGCCTTGCATATTTTTTCCTGCATAAAATTTATGGACGCCGAAACTACCAAGAAAAATTGCCAGTAGAATATAAATAATTTTGTTTACTTCCATTTAAAGTGCCTCCTGTTAATGTAATATTTAAATTGTATATTAATATATAAATCATTTATCTTTCAATATTGTTATACCCAATAGCTTGGAAATTAATCCTATATTGATTGACATTCAATATTATCTATATAAGTTAAAACTATTAGCACCGGTCGCAATTTTAATCATTTTACGTTATAATAGTTTGATGAATTTTATTGAGGAGTTTATGTTATGGCCATAAAAAAATTAGTTCCATCTACACATCCTTTACTAACAACACAGGCACAAAAAGTGACACAATTTGATAACACACTGCAGCAGTTATTACAAGATATTGAAGATACAATGTATGCACATGAAGCTGCAGGTCTTTGTGCACCTCAAATTGGGCAACCGTTACAAGTGGCAATGATAGATATGGAAGATGAAGGTCTTTTACAATTAATTAATCCGACATTAATCAGTCAGTCTGAGGAAACAGAAACGGATTTAGAAGGCTCAATCACGATACCTGATACGTATGGTCGAGTAACCAGAAGCAAACTAATTGTGTTAGAAAGTTACGATGTCAATGGTAATAAAGTAGAATTAACTGCACATGATGATGTAGCTCGAATGATTTTACATACTATAGATCAATTAAATGGTATACCTTTTATAGAACGTGCTGAACATATATTAACTGACAAAGAATTGGAGGCATATTTTAATAATGACTAATATTATATTTATGGGGACGCCTGACTTTTCAACTACTATTTTAAAAATGCTAGTTGCTGAGTATAACGTTATAGCAGTAGTGACACAACCTGATCGTCCTGTAGGTCGTAAAAAGGTATTAACAGCGCCACCAGTGAAAGAAGTAGCATTGGAATATGACATTCCAGTATACCAACCTGAAAAATTAGCAGGTTCTGAAGAATTAAATCAAATAATACAGTTAAAGGCAGATTTAATTGTCACAGCAGCATTTGGACAATTACTGCCAGAGTCTTTACTACAATCTCCTAAGCTAGGTGCGATAAATGTTCATGCTTCACTGCTACCTAAGTATAGAGGTGGTGCACCAATACATCAGGCTATTATCGATGGGCAACAACAAACTGGTGTGACAATTATGTATATGGTTAAAAAGTTAGATGCTGGTAACATTATTTCACAACAAGCTATTGATATTGAAGACCAAGATAACGTTGGCACAATGCACGAAAAACTTAGCTTTTTAGGTGCAGATTTATTAAAAGATACATTACCTTCTATTATTAATGGAACCAATGATAGTATCCCACAAGACAATGATTTGGCGACTTTTGCGTCAAATATTTCTAGAGAAGATGAGCGTATTAATTGGGATCAAAAAGGTAGAACAATATTTAACCATATAAGAGGTTTATCACCTTGGCCAGTTGCTTATACAACTATGGATGATACGAATCTGAAAATTTATCAAGCCCACTTGGTTAATGGTAAGCAAGGTGAACCCGGTACGATTATAGCAACAACTAAAAAAGCGATTATTGTAGCAACTGCTGATGATAACGCAATTGCAATAACAGATATGCAACTTGCAGGTAAGAAACGCATGTTAGTAGCAAATTATTTAAGTGGTGTGCAAGAATCACTAGTTGGGAAGAAATTAATATGACAGAAACAGTAAGAAGTCTCGCTTTTGATACGATTCAAGATATTATGAATGATGGTGCATATAGTAATATTCGCATTAATGAAGTATTATCAACTAACGATTTAAATGCGATGGATAAAGGCTTATTCACAGAAATTGTCTATGGAACAGTCAAACGTAAATATACATTAGATTACTTCTTGAAGCCATTTGTACAAACTAAAATAAAGGCTTGGGTTAGACAATTATTATGGATGAGTATATATCAATATGTATATTTAGATAAAGTACCTGATCATGCCATTATTAATGAAGCAGTTGAAATTGCTAAAGAACGAGGAGGATACCATAATGGCAATGTTGTCAATGGTATTTTAAGAACGATGATGCGTAGTGATTTACCTCATTTTGAAGAAATTGCTGACCCCAAAAAACGTATGGCTATAGAATATAGTATGCCAAAATGGATTATTGATCATTGGGTTACACATTATGGTATAGAAGAGACAAAGGCAATTTTACAATCATTCATGGAACAAAATGACACAACTGTGAGAGCTAATATTACACGTGCATCCATTGATGACATTATCTCTAAACTACAAGATGAGGGATATGAGGTTGAACAAGATCAAGATTTACCATATTGTCTACATATTTTAGGCCAACCTATTATCAATTCTCGCTCATTTAAAGATGGCTTTGTTTCTATTCAAGATAAAAGTTCAATGTTTGTTGGACATATTATAGGATTAGAACGTCATGACCATATTTTAGATGCTTGTAGTGCGCCTGGAGGAAAAGCTTGTCATATAGCTGAACTATTAATGCCAGAAGGGCACGTAGATGCAACAGACATTCACGAACACAAAATAGATTTGATTAATTATAATATTAAAAAATTACGCTTAAATAATATTAAAGCTTTTCAACATGATGCAACAAAACCATATCAACAAACTTATGATAAAGTTTTAGTCGATGCACCTTGTAGTGGGCTTGGGGTATTAAGACATAAACCTGAAATTAAATATACACAGAGTAAAGAACAGATTGCATCACTAGTTGATTTACAATTAGAAATATTAGAAAATGTAAAAAACAATGTCAAAATAGGTGGTACTTTAATCTATTCTACATGTACAATAGAACAATTAGAAAATGACAACGTCATTTATACGTTCTTAAAAAATAATAAAAACTTTGAATTTGAACCTTTCCAACATCCTGTGACTGGAGAAATGGTTAAGACAATGCAAATAATGCCACAAGATTTTAATTCAGACGGATTCTTTATCACAAAGATAACAAGAAAGGAACAATAAGCATGATAACTACAGAAAAGAAAAAGAAGAATAAATTCCTTCCTGATTTTGACAAACAATCCATTTATTCACTAAGATTCGATGAGATGCAACAATGGTTAGTAGAGCATGGACAACAAAAATTTAGAGCTAAACAAATATTTGAATGGTTATATCAAAAACGTGTTAATTCAATCGATGACATGACAAATATATCAAAAGATTTACGTCAATTATTACAGGATAATTTTACTGTTACTACCTTAACTACAGTAGTTAAACAAGAAAGTAGAGACGGAACAATTAAATTTTTATTTGAATTACAAGATGGTTATACTATTGAAACCGTATTAATGAGACATGATTACGGTAATTCTGTCTGTGTGACGACGCAAGTAGGATGTAGAATAGGTTGTACGTTTTGTGCCTCTACTTTAGGTGGTTTAAAACGTAATTTAGAAGCCGGAGAGATCGTGTCACAAGTACTAACTGTTCAAAAAGCTTTAGATGAAACAAATGAACGTGTATCTCAAATCGTCATTATGGGTATTGGTGAGCCTTTCGAAAACTATGATGAAATGATGGATTTCTTAAAAATTGTTAATGATGACAATAGTTTGAATATTGGTGCGCGTCATATAACTGTATCAACTTCAGGCATTATTCCACGAATTTATGATTTTGCAGATGAAGATATTCAAATCAATTTTGCCGTAAGTTTACATGCAGCAAAAGATGATGTTCGCTCACGCCTAATGCCTATTAATAGAGCATATAATGTAGAAAAATTAATTGAAGCAATAAAATATTATCAAGAGAAAACAAATCGTCGTGTAACTTTTGAATATGGCTTATTTGGTGGCGTAAATGATCAATTAGAACACGCACGTGAACTTGCACATTTAATAAAAGATTTAAATTGTCATGTTAACTTGATTCCTGTTAACCATGTACCTGAGAGAAATTACGTTAAGACACCAAAAGATGATATATTTAAATTTGAAAAAGAACTTAAACGACTTGGAGTTAATGCTACAATTCGTCGTGAACAAGGATCTGATATTGACGCTGCATGTGGTCAATTAAGAGCAAAGGAACGACAAGTAGAAACGAGGTAAAGATAAATGCTAGAGGCACAATTTTTTACTGATACTGGACAACATCGAGAAAAGAATGAAGATGCTGGAGGTATTTTCTATAATCAAACACAACAACAATTATTAGTATTATGTGATGGAATGGGTGGTCACAAAGCTGGTGAAGTAGCTAGTTCATTTGTAACTACTGAATTACAACAACGTTTTGAAAATGAAAATCTTATAGAACAACATCAAGCTGAAAATTGGTTGCGTCAACAAATTAAAGATATCAATTTTCAACTATTTCATTATGCACAAGAAAATCCAGAATATCATGGTATGGGAACGACTTGTGTCTGTGCGCTGGTTTTCGATAAATCTGTAGTAGTAGCTAATGTTGGAGATTCAAGGGCATATGTTATCAATGGTAGACAAATTGATCAAATTACAAGTGATCATTCATTTGTAAACCATTTAGTACTTACTGGTCAAATTTCTAAAGAAGAAGCATTTACGCACCCGCAACGAAATATTATTACTAAAGTGATGGGTACAGATAAACGTGTAAGTCCAGATTTATTTATTAAACGATTAAATTTTTATGATTATTTGTTGCTCTGTTCTGATGGTTTAACTGATTATGTTAAAGACCATGACATACAACGTCAGTTGAAAAAAGAGCAAACATTAGAAGAGCACGGTAATCATTTAATGCAATTAGCCATGGATCACCATTCGAAAGATAATGTAACTTTCATAGTCGCAGCAATTGAAGGTGATAAAGTATGATAGGTAAAATAATTAACGAACGATATAAAATTATAGATAAACTTGGTGGCGGCGGAATGAGTACGGTATACCTTGCTGAGGATACCGTTTTAGAGATGAAAGTTGCCATTAAAGCGATATCTATTCCACCAAGTGAGAAAGAAGCCACACTGAAGCGGTTTGAGCGTGAAGTACATAACTCTTCTCAGCTATCACACGAAAATATCGTAAGTATGATTGATGTTGCCGAAGAAGATGATTGTTATTTTCTAGTTATGGAATATATAGAAGGACCAACATTATCAGAATATATTCATAATCATGGTCCTTTAAGTATTGATACTGCCATCAATTTTACCAATCAAATTTTAAATGGAATTAAAGAAGCGCATGATATGCGTATTGTACATAGAGATATAAAACCTCAAAACATATTAATAGATAAGCACAAAACATTAAAAATATTTGATTTTGGTATTGCAAAGGCACTTAGCGAGACTTCTTTTACGCAAACAAACCATGTTTTAGGTACAGTGCAATACTTCTCTCCGGAACAGGCGAAAGGCGAATCAACTGATGAAGGAACAGATATATACTCAATAGGTATTGTGTTATATGAAATGCTAACAGGCGAACCACCATTTAATGGTGAAACAGCTGTTAGTATAGCTATTAAGCATATTCAAGAATCTGTACCAAATATAACAACAGAAATACGGCATGATGTGCCACAAGCATTAAGTAATGTCGTGTTACGTGCAACTGAAAAAGATAAAACGAATCGCTATAAAACGATTCAAGAAATGAAAGATGATCTAAGTAGTGTGCTTCATGAAAATAGGGCGCAAGAAGAAGTTTACGAATTAGATAAAATGAAGACCAAGGCAGTTAGTTACTCTAAAGAAGACATTGCCAATCATTTAAATAATAATCCAAAAGCTACAAAACAAACAATGCAGGTACCGATTGTTGAAGGTCCTGCACATCATCAACAATTTCAACATTCTGAAGAAGCACTTTACACTGGACCAAAGAAGAAAAAATCAAAGAAAAAAATAATTTTATATTCATTGATTTTCGTATTATTGGTAGTCGCATTAATATCATTTGTCGGTATGGCAATGTTTGGTAATAAATATGAAGAAACACCTAATGTGTTAGGCAAGACAGTTAAAGAAGCTGAAACGATTTTCAATCAACACAAATTAAAATTAGGTAAAATTTCGCGTAGTTACAGTGATAAATACGCTGAAAATGAAATTATTAAAACTAATCCTAATGAAGGTGAACGCATTGAACGTGGAGATAGTGTAGATGTAGTTATATCCAAAGGCCCCGAACGTGTCACTATGCCAAATGTTATTGGCCTATCAAAAGACGAAGCTATAGATAAACTTAAAGAAGTTGGTTTAAATAATATTACAGTAGAACAAATGTATAGCCATAATGTTCCTGAAGGTAAAATTGCTGACCAAAGCGTTGCTGCTGAAAGTAAAGTTAAGAAAAATGGTTCAGAAATAAAAATTTATGAATCACTTGGACCTAAACAGGTATATGTAGATGACTATGAAGGTAAGTCATTTTCAAAAGCCAAAAAAGCTTTAGAAAATAAAGGCTTTAAAGTAGTAAGTAAAGAAGTATACGACGATGATGTTGATAAAGGGGATGTTATTTCGCAGTCGCCTAAAGCTAAATCTGTAGATGAAGGGTCAACGATTTCATTTGAAGTATCTAAAGGGAAAGATAAAGATGCTTCATCAAAATCTGATTCTGACAATGATTCCGATAGCGATAAAGTTAAAAGTACTTCAGTATCTGTGGATGTGCCATTTAGTGGTAAGAAAAACAAACCACAAACAGTTAAAGTTTATGTTAGAGATAAAGATAACAACGGTACTTCACCAAAAGGGGAATTTACAATAACAAGTGATCAAAAAATTGATATACCACTTAAAATTGAAAAAGGTAAAACGGCCGGATATACAGTCAGAGTTGATGGTAGAATTGTAGCTGATAAAGATGTGAGCTACGATGATGCGTAAAATTAATTTATATCATATTGTTAAAATAAATTAAAAGTATTTTAAGCTAAGTAACGAAGTTGCTAATTTCAAATAAAGTGACATTTTTAGTTATGCAATTTGATTTAAGTTTTACAAGTTGCTTAGTTTTATGAACTCTATAATAAATCGGACTGATAGAGAATTTTTTATGTTATTTTCTATTAGTCCGATTTTTTGTATTTTGAATATGAAAAAAGCGCAATTATCTCTATAATTAAAAGTGCCTAAACAAATAATCTAAGGAGATAATGCGCCTATGCAAAATTTTATATCAGATACACTCAATATGGAAGACCAAAATATGATTTTTAGTGAAAAATTAACTAAACAGCAATATAAATAAAAATTATGTAAATTTCAAATGGTAGTTTAAGAAGCAATATTAACGAATGTCCATTTTGTCATACTAAAAATATAGATGAGCCTGGGACATAAAGCATTTTACACTTAAAATTAAGCATTTGGCAGTAACTGTCTGGTTTTCAAAATGTTGATAAATCAACGTTTTAAAAACCTAGTCAGTCTTGCCGGGGTGGGATTACGAAATAAATTTTATAGAAAATTTATTTCTGTCCCACTCCCATTAAATTTATAAATCTAAAATTACGGTTAACTACACTATAATGTATTAAAATTAATATCATAGCGTTCTTAAAAACTTCTTCAGTCTTCCTTTATACTACTTTAGACTTATTTTCTATTAGACTTTTGAACCAATGTCCATTTCTACGATATATACGCTTGAATTTTAATGGAAGTAAGTGTATAACAGTAATGAATACGAATATTATTCAAATTAAATAAAAGGAGCGTCATTATTTTTGAGACTAGGAGCTCGGATTTTTAAAACTGGTATAGCCATTATATTAGCTATGTCTATCGCTTCTTTACTACCCGACAATGTAGGTTTAAAAGCCTTAGCAGGCGTCAGTGCTGTTGTAGCAATGCAGCCAAGCATTTATCGTTCATTTAAAACAGTATCTGATCAAGCCTTAGGTAACATTATCGGCGCCTTACTATCAGTTGCGATGGTAACCATATTTAGTGATAATATTATCATTATGGGAGTAACGGTAATTGTTTTAATTGCCATACTATTCAAATTTAAATTGGCACATGTAGCAACTCTGGCAAGTGTGACAGCCCTTATCATTATGGGTCAACACACGGGCTCTTTCTATATCGCAGCATTCTATAGATTTGTACTCGTAATGATTGGTGTGATTAGTTCATCATTAGTCAATTTTGTCTTCTTACCTCCTAAATTTGAAACAAAGATATATTATAACTCGCTAAATATATCATCAGATATTTTTGTATGGTTTAAATTAGTTCTAAATGATACATCAGAGTTTAATAATATTAAGCAGGATGCTCAAAATTTAAACCAACGAATTGAAAAATTAGAGAAAATATTCGATTATTATAGTGAAGAGCGCCCTATTACTAAAAAGCATATTCATCAACAAAATAGAAAGAAAATTCTTTTTAGAGAAGTAGTACAGACGACAAGACAAGCATATGAAGTATTAAACCGCCTATCCCGCTATCAGAATGACTTATATTTACTTAATAATAATTTTCTCTTACAGATTAAATTAGAATTAGATTCGCTTATCGCCTATCATGAACAAATATTAGTTAGTTTATCGAAAAAAGCTAGATATAACGTCACAAATTTAGACTTTGAAGTTGATAACCCACAAAAGAAAAATTTAATGGAAACATTCCAATATGAATTAATTCATAATCCACATCAAACAGAATATTCATTTGCAAATATTATGCAAATTATAGCTGCAATTGAGGATTACCGTTATCACCTGGAACATTTAGATAGAATTAGAATTAGTTTCTTCACTTATCACCGTAATGACTCTGATATTGATATTGTGGAAGAAGACTTCGATTTATAAAGACTGTTTAGATGATGTTAAATATAAAATACTAGCGCTGCTCTCAACCAATGGGATTAAAATAAAAACACTTTCGTAGAATTTATATTATTTGAATTCTACGAAAGTGTTTTATTTTGAATCAATTATTTAGTGTTTATTTATTATTAACAATGCGATTCTGTATATATAATTATAATTAAAAAAACAATTTGTTATTGATGTCTAACATTTTATTCCATTATAAATTTTGAATGCTGTATAGATGTTCATATGAACCTTGTTGAGCAATAAGTTCTTGATGCGTACCAACCTCTACAATTTGACCATTTTCAATAACAACAATTTTGTCTGCATGTGTAATCGTAGATAATCTATGTGCAACAATTAATGTTGTTCGATCTTTACTTAAGATATCCAACGCTTCTTGAATGATGGATTCACTTTCTAGATCAAGTGCACTTGTTGCTTCATCAAGTATTAAAATTGGAGGATCATTTAAGAAAATTCTCGCAATAGAAAGTCTTTGTTTTTGTCCACCAGATAACTTAACGCCACGTTCACCAACTTCAGTATCATAACCTTGAGGTAAATTCATAATAAATTCGTGTGCATTAGCCATCTTAGCCGCTTCTATAACTTCTTCATCAGTAGCAGTTGGTCTACCTAGTAAAATATTTTCTCTGACAGTATCTGAGAACAATATATTATCTTGCTGCACTAAACCAATTTGATTACGTAAACTTCCAGTTAAAAAGTCTTTAACATTATGACCATCTATTAATATGTCACCAGCAGTAACATCATAAAATCTAGGTATTAAATTAATGAGGGTAGATTTACCGCCACCACTCATACCAACAAAGGCAACAGTTTCTCCTTTATCTATACTTAAATTAATATCATTTAAAATGTAAGATTCATCATCATTATATTTAAAACTAACATGTTCAATATCAATACGCCCTTGTTTGATTTCAATTGGCTGTGCACCGATACCATTTTTAATATCATAATCTTCATCTATTAATTGAAACACCCTATCCATTGACGCAAAACTTTGTGTCAACGTTGTGAAAGATGCAACTAAACGACGTAAAGGGCCAAATAATAATTCTAAATAACCAACAAAGGCTGCTAATGTACCTACCGTAATAGAACCTGATATTGCTAAATATGCCCCTACGCCAATTACAATGATTGGACCAATATCAGTTACTGTATTTATTGCTGCAAATGAATATGCGTTCCATCTTGTATGCTGTAATGCTCGAGTTAAGAAATGGCTATTTTTCTTATCAAAATTTTGAGCTTCATTATCTTCAATCGCAAAACTTTTAATTACGGATATCCCCTGTACACGTTCATGTAAAAACCCTTGTACTTCAGCTAGGGCTTGAGATCTTTTTCTAGTTAACAGTCTTAATCTTCCGAAAAATACATAAACTGTCAAAATATAAAATGGGAAGATAAATAATGCTGCAAATGTTAATTTTACATCTAAGAAGAACATAATGGATAAGGCAATGATTATAGTGATACAGTCTAACCATATGTTCATTAATCCTGTTAAAATAAAATCTTTAGTTTGTTCAACATCATTTATCACCCTTGAGATAACTTGTCCCACTTGATTATTGGCATAATATCTCGCGCTTAATGCTTGCAAATGATTATACAATCTTTTACGTATATCATATAAAATTTTATTACTAGTCCATTGTGCTAAGTATTGTCTAATAAACTCAATGGGTGGTCTAACTATTACAAATATAAACAACGCTATACCAATAGCAATACCTAAATGATTAATCTTTTCTGCAGATGATAATGCGTGATTATTAATTACACCATCAATGGCATACTTTATTAATAAAGGTATTAGCATCGGTATTCCAAATTTAATTATTCCAACAATGATCGTTGCAATAATACGATATTTGTATGGTTTAACAAATTCCAAATATCGCTTAATCATACCTTTTCCCCCTATTCAATTGTCATTCTATTTTTTTGTAAAAATGAATAGAGGCTGGATAGTTAATTTGTACCTAAACAATACTTTAATTAACATATCGCAACCTCTGTTATCTTCTAGTGATTAATTTAATTGTTGATTGGCTTAGTCGTGATGTCGATACTTTTAAACTTTAATCAGCATATGCTTATGTTAAAGCATTAGATAATCCGTTATTACATTTCAATACTATGATAATATAAACGATTAACACTCACTTTACATCTTTTTTGCTTAATATTGTCTAATTTTCTTATAGCGCTCTTTCCAAACTTTAATAAAATCAGGTGCAAATGGACCTTTTTTCTGTTCTATCCATTGCTGTAAAATATCAACGTTTCTTCTTAATATGACATCAATGTCATGTGGGTAATTCATTTGATTCATATGTTGTTCATATTCATCTTCATCTAATAAATGATATTTACCATTAGGGTAAACTTTCACATCTAAATCATAGTCAATGTATTTTAATGCTTCTTCATCACACACAAATGGTGATGATAAATTACAATAGTAATAAATTCCATCTTCTCTAAACATACATATAACATTAAACCAATATTCTGAGTGAAAATAAACTATTGCGGGTTCCCTAGTTATCCATGTACGACCATCACTTTCAGTAACTAATGTATGATCATTACCTCCAATTACAACGTGATCCGTACCCTTTAATATAGTTGTTTCAGACCACACACGGTGAATATTACCGTCATGTTTATAACTCTGAATTTTGATAGTTTCCCCTTCTTTAGGTATGGATTCTTTGACCATACTCCACACCACCTTCTGTTAATTTAACCATTATAAATTATAGCATATTTTAAATGTAGTATTGAACAAATTAGATGGATTCACTATTACTATATTAAATATTTAATGTATTTATATTTAAATCATTTTTGAAAAGTAGTCATGCTAGTAGAAGTGTTGTCTCATCAATGACAAATAATGACAATATGTTGAAAGTGTCGCTAAGTACAATCGTGCTATATTCAACGTAATAACTTTATAAAAATCCAATATATTTAGTTAACCGGTTATAAATTGATAAATTTTAGACATGGAAACTGGTAACGAAAATTGATCTCTATCATCAAGATCAAACCATATCATATTATCCGGTAATGTTATGTTATCAACAGTATAAGGTACAGCATATACTTTTATATCCCAAGTTAAATGCGTAAACTGATGCTTTAATTGCATTAACGGTTCATCTAATGTAGTAATTGCTGTATTTAATAACTCAGATATTGCTTGATCTGCATTGTCAAATTCATGCATTGGAAATTGCCACATACCGTTTAGTAATTTTTGTTGACGTTTTTCTAACACATATTGTCCTGCTTTATTTCTAATTAAAAAAACTTTTTGTGTTATAGTTTTCTTTGTTGTATTTTTTGTTTTTACGGGTAATTCGGTCATGTTACCTATATGAAACGCTTCACAATGTTCTTGTACGGGACAAAACAAACACATTGGATTTTTCGGTGTACAAATTAAAGCACCTAATTCCATCATCGCTTGATTAAACGTACCAGCCTGTTGCTGTACAAAAGGTAATAACTCTTGTTCATAGGCTTTTCTAGTTGATTGTAATTTAATATCTCTGTGATCATTATTTAATCTAGACCATACTCTAAATACATTACCATCAACTGTCGCTAAAGGTTTATCAAATGCAATACTCATCACTGCTGCCTCTGTGTAAGGTCCTACACCTTTTAATTGTTTAAATAACTCCGGTTCATCAGGTACAATACCATGATATTTATCATCTACCTCTTTAATAGCTGTATGAAAATTTCGCGCTCTACTGTAATAACCTAAACCTTCCCAGTATTTTAATACTTCGTCTTCAGATGCTTTACTTAAAGCAGCAATGGTTGGGAATTTATCGATAAATCTATAGTAATAATCAATCACTGTCTTTACTTGCGTTTGTTGTAACATTACTTCACTTAACCAAATATAATATGGATTTGTCGTTTCTCTCCAAGGCATATCTCTTTGATTTTTATCGAACCATTGTACCAAATGCGTCTTAAAATTTTGCTGTTGATACATTTAAATACCTCTCTTTTTAAAAGTAATTAATTTTTAAGTCATAATGTTTCTAGTGTACACTATAATGGTAATTAATAAGTAAGTTAATTTTGTTATTTGCAAAATTCGATTATAATACTATATATAATATTATGAAATGAGGAACAGATATGGATACTGCAACACATATCGCAATGGGTATTGGATTAACTGCATTAGCAACACAAGACCCTGCTATGGCTGGTACATTTGGTGCTACTGCAACCACACTAATTATTGGCTCTTTAATACCTGATGGCGATACCGTACTTAAATTAAAAGATAATGCTACTTATATTTCTCACCATAGAGGTATCACTCATTCCATACCATTTACAATTCTTTGGCCGATTTTAATTACATTCTTAATCTTTACCTTTTTTAAGGGTGTTGAACCATTGCATATATGGATGTGGGCACAACTTGCTGTATTCTTACATGTTTTTGTAGATATCTTTAACTCCTATGGTACACAGGCGTTACGACCTATTACAAACAAGTGGATTCAACTTAGCGTTATCAATACTTTTGATCCAATTATTTTTATTATTTTATGCTTAGGCATCGTACTATGGATTATAGGTGTCCATCCATTTATCGTCTTCTTTCCTATCATCGCAATTTTAATTATTTATTACATTATTCGATTTAAAATGCGTTCAACTATTAAAAAGCAAGCACTTCAAACCATTCAACAAGAACATCATCCTATTAAAATTTTTGTTGCACCTACGATGAAGTTTATGGAATGGCGAGTGGCGATTCAAACGGACGAATATGATTATGTAGGACTTGCGCGTGGACGCAACGTTGTCTTTAGCGATAAAGTAAAAAGACAAGGTTTAACTACCGATTCTTTATTATGGAAAGTTAAAGGTAATAAAGATATTAGAACATTTCTTAACTTTTCATCAATTTATCGCTGGCAAACAACTGATTTAGGTGATGGAACAACCGAAATAAGATTAATTGACTTAAGATATTTAAAAAATAATCATTACTCATTTGTAGCTATTGCACATTTAACAACAGATAATATAATTGATCATTCTTATATTGGATGGGTGTTTACGGAAGACAAATTGCAACGTAAATTATATAGTCATTAATCATCTATTTTTAACACGATATATTTTAAAATAATATTATAATAACGAAAAAACACTGCCGTTTAGATTCATTTCACACGAATTCAACGGAAGTGTTTTTATTTTATTCCCAGTAATTAGGGGTCAGCTCAATACATTTACTTGTTTGTTGGCAGTTTTTATTAGGTTCTTTCCAAAATAGGACCGATACATAATGATTCATTTTTTTATTATCCGACCTTTAAAAAATTAAATTAGTAATTTGTGACATATATGAATATTTACACCTCATGATATTTAATATATAAATAACCTCTCAAAAGTTGAATGTTGATACCTTCACTTTTAAGAGGCTATAACTTTAACTAATCTACTCTACTGATTCAGTTACAGTACTTTCTTTTGTATGCTGTTTATAAATTGCATGTGTCGTATATCGAGCCAAGGCAAAGTTAATAACTAGTAACAGTACAATTATGAATATAAAGTAGAAATGATAAGGTATGTTCTCCATACTAGTGACACCGAACATGACCGATTGTGACATGCCATTTACTAAATAATAAAAAGGATTAAGCATTAAGATATGATTAAGTAACATCTGATTGGGGTTCGGCATAAGCACAATAGGTAATATCACGATGTTAATTAAGGAACATACATAGAAAATGACATCTACGTTTCTAAATATCAATTTAAGAAGACCTATTGTCACTGATAACGTATTAATAAATATTGCAGATAATACAATATAAAATAGTAAGGCAATGATTGATGTTTCGAAATTAATCGGCTTTAACACTGATGCAAACGTAGTAACAACTGTTAATGATACCATAGATAAAATGACGATCACGACAATTGGAATTGTTGCTGAGAGATTAAATGATTGCATCAACACAAAATCTTTAGCATAGTATTGATAGCCTTTGTATATTGCAAAAATAATACACAAATATACTATGAACGAAATGATTCTCAACATCCATCTTGCTTCTCTTACATCAGAAAGGTTCCCAAAATGAACGACGAGTTCAAATACTATTAAAAGTAATGCACATAGCGCTATTAAAGCAATAAACAATGGCCAAGTTGTTTTTAATCGCTTGATAGTAAACCTAACTGAATGAGGTAAATTTTTAAAATATGATATTATTTGATCTAGCATCTTCACACCTACAATTCAATATAAATCCATTTATTTTCTTTCATATTAGCAATACAATAGCCATTTCCAACTTTGGCAATCCAAATATTAGAATTAACATTAAATTTATCTTTAAACTTCGCTTTATCTACAATTGGATAAACAAATCCATATAATTGATTATTATCATTAAATAACATATCGATTGGTTGTTGCGTAATTGGTGCGACATAGCGATTGTCATCACTTGGTACCAACGTTTTAGTTACCGAACTATGTTGCTTATGAAGTTGGCTATTAAAATAATCTATGTAATTACTATAATTAGATTTCATAAATGGTGCTAATTTTTTCATACTATGAGATTGGTAAAGTCCTGCTGGATTAAAATAGTCTAGTTTATTTTTGTTAACAATAAACGTTTTATTATCTGAGCTGACTTTATAATTTTTACTATTTTCACCAGTAATTGTTACAACACTATACTTAGGAAGCGTAACACTTTTATCACCGTCTAATGTCACACTACCTTCAAAAGCAATACCATAGGCTAATTTATCTACGTAAGGATCTTTATTTTCATTTTCGATGGCATTTCGATTTGTGTTGTCAGCGAAAGATATAATCCCACTGCTGTTAAAAATCAAAGCAGCCATTAATAACATACCAAGTAATGAGGTTGTTACTATTGTCCAAAATCTAATAAGAAATTGCGGCGGCTTGGCATGATTATAACGTTCAATTCGTTTGAAATTATATGTCATTTCTGGAATTCTACTACGACTTTTCTTCCAATCTAAATCATAATTTTTTATTTCTTCTTCATCAGTTAAACTTTGTCTATCTCTTTCATGTTCTTTAAAAACAGGTAGTACTTGTTTTAAAGAACCTTCCATTCTTAATTGTCCATGTGAAAACCATGCAATATAATTACTTACCTGTTCGATCTTGTTAACATCATCATCTATAAATACTATCGTCTGATTATTATCAATATAATCATCAGCCAATTCAAGCGCTCTTTCCATAAATTGCTCTGATAAATAAGTCAAAATATGGTTTAAAATGATAATATTAGACTTAGAAGATCTAGCAATACTTAACACTAATTGTGCGTATTGTTCTTTTGTTAAATCACTCACTTTACGCTCTTTTATATCATGCAAATGTGCATAGTGAATAATCTGTTCAGCTTTATGGTCATTAATTTGATAATTAAATAGCTCTACAATTTGTGCAACATAGTTCTCAATTGTTTGATTAATTGCTTTATGATCTTCAATGTAACTATAAAAAATATCGTCTTTACAAACAACTTTACCTTTATCAGGATTAATGGCTCCTCCAAGGATTTGTCCAACTAATGTTTTAGATGATTCTGGCTCCCCAATAATCCCTAATACTTCCCCTTGATATATATGAAGAGACACATTATTTAATTCTATATCTTCAGCACCATAACCAAAAGGTAGATACCATTTATGATTTCGTTTATTTCTATAGTAATGCGTTACTTTGAGTAACTTTAATACAATTGAACTTGCCATCTAATTTCATCCTTCTATAATTGTAATAACGCGATTGGTAAACCTTCTTCAGGCTCATTACTATTAAATCTAAAGCCCCATGCAAATATGCCCTTTAATCTTTCAACTTTAAAATATTGATTACTACCATCGTTAAGCTTATAAATTTTACCTATTTCTATTTTATTACGATCAACTAAATAGCTTTCTGCTACTATTACTTTACTTTGATAGACATCATATTCATTCAATATGCCATTCATTTCTGCTTTTCTCATTTTTTCTTTGTATTGTTGAATTTCATGTCGTAGTTCTTGTTCAGACATTTCACTCAATTTCTTCTGTTCCATCGACGATACCACTTTCTTCTAATTTAGCTTTAATTTTATCATATTTATACCCTTTTCTCATAAGTGCTTCAATTGTTTTATGAATTAATTTTCGTTGATCATATTTTTTACGTAGTTTTGAATAAACTTTTTCTAAATCACGTTGTAACAAATCATCTAATACCGCTTCATCTTGTTCGAAATTCATTTCACTTAATACCTGTTGAATTGTCTCCATGTCAAAACCTTTTTGCATCAATGACTGCATCACTTTTTGCTTTACTTTAGTAACTGGCCCTTTTTTAGTCTTCATGATTTTATTGGCAATTGCAATAATATCTTCAAGTGGTTGCTGTTCTTTATATAATTCAGTATATTGATCGATGATAGAAGGCTCTACACCAACTTGAAATAATTTCTGACGATATATTTCTGGGCCTTTATCAGTAGTGCGAATCATAGTATTTTTTAAACTTTCTGCATAGTCAACATGATCAATTAATTTTTCTTGATAGCAATAATTGATTACTTCATCAATCGCTTGTTCTGATATTTCTGCTTTCGCCAAATATTGCCTAACTTCTTTAGCAGTTCTTTTTTTATATGATAAATACTGTATTGCTGTATTTAAGCCTTTACGATAATGATCATATTGTTGTATATGCTGCATATCAGATACTTCTAGTTGTTGCCCTTTTTTCAAATTAAACTTTACCAAAGTATCTATATCTATACCCATTTCAAATTGTCCATCTAGATACAAATTAAAACGCTCTTTATTCTTTTTCTGTACTTCTAATTTAGAAATTGTTGGCATCGTCATACCTCCTATGCGACTATTGTTATTTTAATAAAGCTAATTGATAACACCTTGCTAAATGACTCTTATAATCATTTTATTTTTAAAAAGTATAAGCTTTTCATGTGCAGATTAAAATATATTACCACAGTAATCAATAGTAAAATGTCACTTCGCTTGTAATTAGGGTTCTATAATAAATTGGATTCAACATTTATACATCAACCGAATTTGACAATGAGCCATAATTAACAATATATATAACGGTTCTCTATTTTTTAAGACTGATAAATAAAAAATGAATAATTTTAAAACGAAAATTAATTTGAAGCCGAGACTCCTGAGGTAGGGACCCAACACAAAGAAACTGTGAAACAGTTTCTACAAGAAATGCAGGTTGGGCAACAGTGCTAGTCGAAGACTACAGGCTGAGACAGCACCCTAGGAAGGGACCCAACACAGAAAAACTGGTTATCCAGTTTTTTCATGCAATGCAGGTTGGGCATTGGGGCCCCAGCAAAGAAAAATTCTGTTAACAGAATTTTTACTATAATGTGCAAGCTGGGGTGCGAGGCTTGAAAATTTAATTATGTGTCAGTCCGATTTGTTAGAGAACCTATATAAATATGATGCCACACATAACATTATAAATTAGAAATGTGTGGCATCATATGTTAATGATTTAATTGTGACATCGCTTCTTGATATTGAGCATTAGAAATATACGCTTGTTGTTTCATTTTTTCTAAATTCGTACTAATACGTTGTCTAAAATTATTAGACATATCATTAATATCATAAACACTCGGTGCATTAACTTTACTAGCTAAAATAGCACTTTGTAGTACTGTTAAATGTGGCATCATAGTGTTATTTTTGTTAACTGTAGCTCCAAAATAATGATTTGCTGCACTTTCAATCGTATATTGATTGTCACCGAAATATATATTATTTAAATAGAAGCTTAATATTTCATCTTTACTATACTGTTTCTCTACTCGATGTGCTACAAACAATTCTTTTACCTTTCGAGTAAATGAACGGCCATTATCATAATAATAATTTTTAACAACTTGTTGAGTGATTGTACTACCACCCTGAACATCATGATCGCTAATAGTGGAAAATAGTGCTCTTGTTGTTCCTTTAATATCGAAACCATGGTGCTTGTAAAATCTTTCATCCTCCATGGAAATAAATGCACCTTTAACATAATCAGGCATATTGTTTGCTGCTACAAAATCACTTTTATTCTCAATTTTCTTTAAGTCATCAACGTTATCACGTGACGCTAGAAAATACATGACACCAAAAAATATTGCAATGATAACTAAAATGAAGACAGTAATTTTTAATATGATTCTTTTACTTTTCTTTTTCTTTGGTGGTTTACCAACTGGTTGATAATAAGTATTATAGTGAGGTTCGCGTGTGTTATGCTCTAAATGTTTTGTAGAGCTTGCGTATCTATCGCTTCTTTTCATGCATTTGCTCCTTCTTCTTTAAACTCACTTGTATAATTTGAGTTTACCAGTAGTCACACAGATAGGCTATACTTTATTAAAAAAATCAGTCCTGGGGTGTACTTAAATTGTGTCCAATTATCATATATTCATCCGAAAGGGAGAGTGGTACAGAAAAAAATTAAAAATAAAAATTTTTTCGTAATCCCACCCCGGCAAGGCTGACTAGACTTGTAAAACGTTGATTTATCAATATTTTACAAACCAGACAGTTACTGCCAAATGTTTGAATTTAAGCGGAATTTTTTCCCAGGCTCTTGCTATCGATATCAAAATTCTTGTCATAACTAAAAATTTGACCGTATATTGAGCATAAACGCTAGCTTCATAGATTTTAGAAGAATGGTTAAAGAACCTATTATGGTAATCATTAACAACGCAACACTATTTGTACTATTTATTATTAAAAAAAGTAATTGCTAATCATTTTAATTAAATATTTTCACCCTGAATCATCATTTTAAAACCTTTTTTAAGAAGGTCTCAATAACAGCAACGCATCATCGCTAATGTTTATATAATTGATTGTTATTAACTTCAAGCAAAATTAAAAGGAAATTAAGCAATGGTTCATTGCCTAACTTCCTTGTTATAACTGACAATAGTGACATAACAATGCATCAATAATTAAACGCTTAATGCTTTGTTTTCGTTCTTTCAGATTTTATTCGTGTTATTTTTGATATGCTTTTTGTATATTATCTAACTGTTCAATTGTTAAATTAATTCCACCCTCGCCGAAAAACCATGTATTACTATCAAAAGGAGTTACATTATGTTGTTTAATCGCTTTTACATTTTTGATTACAGGGTTGTTTAATGCTTGAGGAATTTGTTTTTTATGTTGAGTTGAATTTTTTGTTCTATCAATAACAAATATTTTATCTGGGTTAAGTTTTTCAAGGTATTCATTTGAAATGATTGTACCAGATGAATTAGGTTTCATGTTTGAATCAGCATGTCTTATACCTAAATTTTTATTTAAAAAACCACCGAATCTACCACTATCTGCAAATACTTTAATACCTTTATCATCTACGTTTAAGAATAATACGCGCTCATCGTTGATCACTTTTTTTGTATCTTCAACTTTATTATTTAGTTTAGTGATTAATTTATCAGTTTGTTGCTCTTTGTTAAAAATTTTGCCAATATTTTTTGTGTTATGCTTTATAGATTGTAAATAATTATCATTATCCGGACTGACAAAGACAATTTTAGCTTTAGGTGCAGCCTTTTTCATTTCATCTAAAGTCTGTGTATGTGCTTGTCTAAAAGAGGCAAATATTAATTCTGGTTTTGTTTTAGCTAATTGATCGTAATCTGGTTTGCCAGGATTACCCAAATTAGTATATTTCTTATCCTTAAATTCATTTAAACTTTCAGGTAACAGAGATGATCCTTGACCTTTAGATACTGCAACGATTCTATTTTGTAATTTCAAAGATTTCATCACGTCTAAAGCACCGTAATCCATCACTGCAACTCGCTTAGGATTTACAGGAACTTTTGTCATTTCAGTTTTCACCTTTCCTTTATTATGATCTTTATTCTTTTCTTTGAATTCATAAGTTTGCTTTATAGTTACAGTTTTTTGTTTTTCATCCTTTTTGTCATTTGAATTAGTACTACAAGCTGACAACATTACAGTAAGACAAAGAATAACAAATAATACTTTTTTCAATATTTCCCTCTCCTTATCATATAATAGGCTTATTATAAATGATTATCATTATCAATTACAATAATGAATTTTACTCAATATAAGTGATTATCACTATTTTCCGCAAATTTTCTATGATAAGTAATGGTTACTTCGTTTAAGAGTTTAGACATCTATTTAACCGTTTTTTCCTTAGTTTTGTGACTCAAAGACCTCGACATCAAACTATTTTATATTCAGTATATTAATTTTCGAGTCATTAGTCAGTTTACAAATAGCGGCACAAATAATTACAGACACGAAAAAAGGGTTCTCTCCCAAATTGTACTGATACATAATTATTTTTTATTTATCAGTACTAATAAAAGAGAGAACCGAAAAAAAGACAACTTCTATTATAGTCAATAGAAATTGCCTTTGCGCTTAACCTAGATACTTAATATACTAGATTGTTTATATATTAATCTTGTAATTGTTTAACGATTTCTCTATTAAAATCATCTAAATCGTCAGGTGTACGGCTTGTCACAATGTTGTTATCAACTACAACTGATTCATCTACTACTTGTGCACCTGCGTTTGACAAATCTTTACGTACATTTAATACTGCAGTCAATGTACGTCCGTTTAAATCATCAGTATCAATTAAAATTTGTGGTCCATGGCATATAGCAAACGCTGGAACGTCATTTTTAGTAAAGTATTTTGCAAATGTACCATAACGTCCTTCAGCATCTCCACGTAGATGATCTGGAGAGAATCCACCAGGAATTAATAATGCATCGTAATGTTCAGGTTTAGCGTCAGCAATACTTACGTCTACATTTACTTTCTCACCATGTTTACCAACGACTTCACTGTTAGCTGTATCTCCGATGACTTCTGTTTCAAATCCTGCATTTTCTAATGCTTCTTTCGGACTCGTAAATTCTATATCTTCAAATTCATTTGCTAGAATTACTGCTACTTTTTTAGTCATTATAAAATCACCTTTCTTTAAATGATTGCTAATTATAATATAGACAACTTTAATCATTGTTAAACATAAATCAATAAAAAATAAAGTTGTTCTATTAAAACATGACATTTAATGACTAAATTCACAGCTTAAATTATTTAGATACTTGTTTCATTTTTTCTTCTAATTGATCTAACAATCCAATCCATTCATCTATATCTTCAACACGAACTTCATCAGGATTGACATGGTCAATATCCTCAATAAATTTATTTAAACGTGTTTTAATTTGGTCGATTGTTTGTTGTTCATCCATAAAAAAGTAAGCTCCTTTAATTTTATTTCTCATTATTATCCTAACAGAAATCATGTGTCAGCGATATACTATTATTTAGTATTTAATCTGTTTCTAATTATTGCGACAATTAAAAAATACCTTTTCATAATTTACAAAGTGAGAGATAATTTATATTTGATAATCATAATTATAATACTAAATTAACATCAATAAGTTAATAACACATATTTTCAATCATAGAAAGAAGGAAGTTTTAGACGATGAATAGCGTCAACATAAAGCAGCCAATTAGCATTTATAATGACCCATGGGAAGCATACAATGATATGCAACAATACGACAAATTAACTCTAAGTAATATCGAATTTACAACAACAAATTTATGTAATATGCGTTGTAGTCATTGTGCCGTAGGTTACACATTGCAAACGTCAGATCCCGAACCTTTAGATATGGATTTGATATATCGTCGACTAGATGAAATACCTCATTTGCGTACCATGTCAATTACAGGTGGAGAACCAATGTTTTCCAAAAAATCAATTAGAAACGTTGTTAAACCCTTATTAAAATATGCACATGAGCGTGGTATTTATATTCAAATGAATTCCAACTTAACTTTACCTCAAGACAGATATTTAGATATCGCTGAATACATCGATGTCATGCATATCTCTCATAACTGGGGAACAACTGACGAATTTGCTACTGTCGGATTTGGAGCTATGCAAAAGCAACCTCCACTAAAAGCAAAATTAAAACTATATGATCAAATGATAGAAAATGCGCGTACATTATCTGAACAAGGTATGTTTGTGTCAGCTGAAACAATGCTTAATCAAAGCACATTACCCTATCTACAAAAAATTCATCATGAAATCGTTCATGATATGAAATGTAGTCGTCATGAAATTCATCCTATGTATCCAGCTGACTTTGCTAGTCAACTCAATGTGCTATCGTTAGCTGAAATGAAAAAAGCAATTAATGATCTCTTAGATTTTAGAAATGAAGATATTTGGATGTTATTTGGTACATTGCCTGTCTTCCCTTGTTTAAACGATGACAATGATCAACAGTTGTTACGTCGCTTAAGAACAGCACGTAATGTAACGACTAGAAATGACCCTGATGGTCGCAGTCGCTTAAACGTAAATGTATTTACAGGTAATGTGATTGTAACGGATTTTGGTGATGAGACTGGTACTATTTCTAATATTAAACAAGATAAATTAACTGATGTCTTTGATAAATGGCTCAATAGTAATTTAGCTCAATCACTTAATTGTCACTGTTCACAATTTAATTGTCTTGGGCCAAATATATTAGTTAAAAATATGTATTATCCAAATATGGATTTTAAAGAAAATGAGCGTATGATGCACTCAAAACCACAAATTGTACAACAATAATGACACAATTTAGAAATAAACATGGGAGTGGGACAGAAATAATTATTTCAAAACAAATTATTTCGTAGATGCCCGTCTTGCACATTTAAAGCTACTTAGATTTTAATCTTTAGTAGCTTTTATGCAGTTGCACGATTAGTGTCAACTGTAATCCTTAAATTTTTCTATGACGGGTCCCTTGCCCAACTATGCCCGTCTTGCACATAAAAGAAAAAATTTTATTTTTAAAATTTCTCTATGACGGGTCCCTGCGTTGTCTGAAAAAACTGACTAACCAGTTTTTTTGTGTTGGGTCCCTTCCACCCCGGCAAAACTGACTAAGTTTGTAAAACGTTGATAAATCAACATTTTACAAATCAGACAGTTACTGCCAAATGCTTAATATTAAGTATAAATGCTTTATGTCCCAGGTTCTATTTATTTTTTATCAGTATCAATGATAAAATTAAAAAAGACAGATTGCCAGTATAGATATATTTTATACTGTCACAATCTGTCTATTTTTATTTTAACTAATCGTTAATATGTTGCACTTTAGATAAATATTCTATTGTTTGCTTACTTTCAATACGTCGTGCCTTTCTTCTTTCAACACGTTGTGGTGCTGTTTCAAAAAACCATTTTTCTACATCATCTTCAGGGTATACTCCTGGAACATGTTTGGGTCTATCATTATCGTCTAGAGCTACAAATGTTAGAAAACTTAGGGCTGCTAGCTCTTGTGTATTGTTAAACACATCATCAATACGAATTTGAACTACAACTTCCATTGAACTTGTACCTGCATAAGACACCATAGCAACATATTGTAAAATATCACCTGTCTTAATTGGCTTTAAAAAATCTACGGAATCCGTTGATGCTGTGACAACTTGCGCACCTGCATGTTTCATTGCAGTAATAGCTGCAATTTCATCGATATTTGCCATTAATGTACCACCAAACATAGTATGATGGTGATTCGTATCCTGTGGAAATACTTGTCTATTTTTATAACATTTTGAAGCAGACATAGACTTCATTGGTCTATCATTTTTACTCATATGTTAACTCCCTATTCCCTGTTAAACTCAATAATTTTATGCCCTTATTAAGCTATCTTATTTTTATCATTAAAAATCGGCCCAATTACCATCTTTAAAGACTAATTCTTCTCTACCATCTTCTAAAATACCATATATATTCAAGTCACTACTACCAATCATAAAATCAACGTGTACATTAGAATCATTCAGTCCACTTGCTAATTTTTCTTCAGTCGTCATTTCAGTTCCACCTTTAACATTGAAACCATATGCTGAACCAATTGCCAAATGACATGAGGCATTTTCATCAAATAATGTGTTATAAAAAATAGTATTTTTATTTGATATTGGTGAATCATATGGTACCAAAGCTACTTCACCTAAATACTTAGAACCTTCATCAGTATTAATTAAATCTTTCAATACTTCTTCACCTTGTTGTGCTTGTACACGAATAATTTCTCCATTTTCAAATGTTAATGTGAAACCATCAATAATGGTGCCATTATGGCTAAGTGGTAATTTATTAGTAACATAGCCATTTACTCTTAAACGATCTGGTGCTGTAAACACTTCTTCAGTTGGTATATTAGCAATGAATGATGGACCATTATGATTAACATAACTCGTCGCATCTTCCCATATATGATTCTCTGGTAATCCAACTACTAAATCAGTACCTTCTGACACGTAATGTAATGCTTTATAATTTTTTTGTTGTAACTTATTAGAATAGACACTTAGATTTTTAATATGTTGTTGCCAATTTTCAATTGGATCTTGCCCATCAACGCGCACAATTTCAAATACTTCATCAATAAATTTACTATATGCTTCTTCAACAGGTAAATCTGGATAAACACGATGTGCCCATGCTTTAGATGGAAATGCTGCTACCACCCACGGAAATGCATTTTTTTGAACACCTTCCATATATCCTTTATAAGCACTTGAATATTGTTGTTGTGCAGCTTGTAGTTTGTTACTATCAATACCTTCCATTAAATATGGATCTTCACTGATTAATGCTAAATTAGCTGCCCCTCTTGAAACGTAATCCATCCTCGCATCTACATCATATTGCTTCACATCATTGGTCATAAAATATGTTTCAGGTTCATTTTCATATTTCAATCGTTTTAAAGTAGGATCGCTATATTCAACACGTACATCCGATGCACCATTTTTGTATGCTTCTGCAACAATTAAATGTGTTAATTCTAATGTTTCAACAGATGATCTAATGAAAACAGGTTGTTCTGGTTGAACATTCAATCCAACTTTTACCAGTAATTCTGCATATTGTTGTAATTTATGTTGATAATTTGTCATAAAATAACCTCTCCTTAATCCTGACGTAATTGACCTAATGCATCTGCAATTGCAGTCACTTCACTTGGTGATAATCTGTCTCTTGATTGCACAAAATCGTATATTTCAGTTATTTCTTCTTCATTAGCATTTTTATATTTTTCAGGATCTAATAATCCTTGATTAACGATATTTAATTTTTGTCTAATTGCTAGAACTTTATCTTCATTTGTCATTGCCACAATGTTCACCTCTAAATTTAGTTATGTAATCAAAGTATCACAATTTAATAAACTTTGATAGAAATTTATATATTCTACTTTCTTATTGTTTAAAGACACTATAAAATGGGGATATAACTACAGAGTTTGGAGGAATGATGATGATAGATGTAGCTTTTGTTTGTCTTGGTAATATTTGTCGCTCACCAATGGCAGAAGCAATTATGCGACAACGATTACAAGATAGACAAATTAATGATATTAAAGTGCATTCTCGAGGAACAGGAAGTTGGAATCTTGGTGAGCCACCTCATAAAGGAACTCAACAAATTTTAGACCAACACCATATTCCATATAAAGGTATAATTAGTGAGTTATTCGAACCAACTGATGATTTTGATTATATTATTGCTATGGACCAAAGTAATGTCGATAATATCAAATCTATCAATCCTAATTTAAAGGGACAATTGTTCAAACTGTTAGAATTTAGTAATATGAAAGAAAGTGATGTGCCTGACCCATACTACACGAATAATTTTGAAGGTGTGTATGATATGGTATTATCATCTTGTGATAACTTAATTGATTACATCGTCAAAGATGCAAATTTGAAAGAGGGGTAAATTATTATGAAAAACAAATTAGTTCCTGGTATGTTAATTGGTGCCGTTATCGGCGGTGTGGCAACTTTAGCTGATAAATCTACACGTGATAGTTTAGTACAATCATTTAAAGATGCTAAAAATGGTAACCGTAGCCGTAAACCATCTAAAATAACTAACATTAAAGATGAAGTTTTATACTGGAAAGACGTTGTAGAAGAAATCCGTCGTAACAACCCAGAATTAGAACGTTCTCTTAAAGATGCTAAAGATACATTTGTTAACAGAAAAAACCAACGTTAACATTTATTTAGCAGTTTGATATTATCTATGACAATTTAAGCTATTTTATGCAAGTCGAATACTTTAAATCATATCTTCATTATATTTATGTTTTAAAATTGTTCACTTGTTGCTTGCTTAATACAGCATAGATAAAAAAGTTGGGGCTAACATGATTCATCATTGTTATAGCCTCTTTCTTTAGGTTTAGAAAATGTATCATTCACTTAAAATAATTATAATTAATACTTTTCAATCATTGATATATTTTAAAGACATATTATGTGATAAAAAATAGAAAGGTTAAGGACTTATTATGTCAAAAAAAGACTCTACATCTTCCAAATTTCTTAATTCTATTAAGAATAACCAAGATAATCATAATAGCCAAAAAAGTAGTTCATCTAAAATAAAAGTAGATCGTACGTATGTTGAACCTCAACAATTTCAATCTAAAGATACTAAAAAAGATGATCAAGTACTTTTCGTATCAAGATTAAACAAACCAGCAAAGTATAAAAAAGATTCAAACTTTTTGTCTTATCTAATTTACCGTATTGGTAAAGATGATGCATCAGGTCTTGCTGCTCAAATGACTTATCACTTTGTGTTAGCACTCTTCCCTATGCTTATCTTTCTTTTAACTTTGTTACCATTTTTCAATATTAAACAAAGTCAAATCACTGAGATGCTTAGCAATGCGCCCGCAGATACGTCTACGTTAATCAAAGGCGTTATTAATGATGTCACACAAAATTCCAGTGGCGGCCTATTATCAGTCGGTTTGATTTTAGCGATTTGGTCCGCTTCAAATGGTATGACAGCGATTATGAATTCCTTTAATGTCGCATATGATGTTGAAGATAGCCGCAATGGTATCGTCTTAAAACTATTGAGTGTTTTATTCACTATTGTTATGGGTGTCGTCTTTGTTGTCGCCCTAGCATTACCAACATTAGGTTCAGTTATTAGTCATTTCTTATTTGGCCCACTAGGACTTGATGATGAAGTAAGATGGATATTTAATTTAATTCGTATTGGTTTACCTATTATCATCATATTCATTGTATTTATTGTGCTATATTCAGTAGCACCTAATGTTAAAACTAAAATTAAATCCGTATTACCCGGTGCTATTTTCACATCAGTGATATGGTTAGTTGGTTCATTCGGATTTGGTTGGTACATTTCAAACTTTGGTAACTACTCTAAAACATACGGTAGTATTGCCGGAATCATTATCTTGTTACTTTGGTTATATATTACAAGCTTTATTATCATTGTTGGTGCTGAGATCAATGCTATTATTCATCAACGTAATGTCATTAAAGGGAAAACACCTGAAGAAGCTGCATTACAACACGATGATAATAATCAAAATCATTATAATGAAGATACTAAATATCAATATAATAATGATGCTAGTAATACGCATGACACAAAATATCATATTGATAAACATCCAGAAGAAGAATATCCGGAAGATGATAAAAACATAGCAAAAAAAATCGTAGATAAATTTAAAAAAGATTAATTTTAGCTAATGTCATTTTTTAA
This sequence comes from Staphylococcus simiae, assembly GCF_002902085.1. GTDB lineage: Bacteria > Bacillota > Bacilli > Staphylococcales > Staphylococcaceae > Staphylococcus > Staphylococcus simiae. The sequence goes on along the minus strand of NZ_PPQR01000056.1, from coordinate 7,734 downwards.
AATAATGATGAACACTAACTTAAACAAATTAAATTATATGTTATATCGTTAGCTACTAATGACAATGTAAGCTAGCGATATAACTTTTATTTCAACTTTAAAACTCCTTATAACGTCGTTACCTCTTAAGTGTCGACGTTATAAGGAGTTTATTATTTTAGATGCATGCATTACATACAAACTAATTATTGAATTAAATTGTGTTGGAAGGCATAGATAACAGCTTGTGTTCTATCTTGTACTTCCAATTTACTTAATATGTTACTTACATGCGTTTTAACTGTTTTTATGGTGATATGTGATGCACTAGCGATTTCCTGATTAGAATAACCTTTAGCAATGAGTAATAATATTTCCATTTCACGTTCGGTTAACATTTCATATAATTCAGCACGCTTTTTCATACGATTACGCATTTTCACTAATACTTCAGGTTCAAAAACAGATTCCCCATTATATGTTTTGCGTACAGCATCAGCAATATCTTTGGCACTTGTTGTTTTTAAAATATAACTATCAACACCAGCATCCAAAGCACGATAAACCTCATTATCTTCAATAAAACTTGTTAGCATTAATACTTTAATATGTGGCAAATCTTTTTTTATTTGCGTAGTAGCTTCGACGCCATCCATATCTTCCATTAATAAATCCATTAAAATTAAGTCCGGGTTTAAGTCATGTGCCTTTGAAATAGCATCCTTACCTGATTCACCCTCACCTACTACTTCTATATCACTTTGCGTTGATAAATAACTAGAAATACCGATACGAACCATTTCATGATCATCCACAAATAATACTTTAATCGTCATATGAATCCTCCTTATTAAGAGGTGCTTTTACCTCTATACGCGTTCCTGCATCCGGCATTGAAATAATATGGAATGTCGCACCAATTTCTAATGCTCTTTCTTCCATGTTCTTCAAGCCATAACTTTGTTTTACTTCATCGTTCATATCGAAGCCTTTACCGTTATCTTGAATTCTTAATAACAGATAATCTTCTTTATTAAATAATTCGACAGTCACTTTAGTACCATCGGAATGTCTAAGTGTATTAGAAATTGCTTCTTGTGTAATTCTAAATAGATGATCTTCAATTCCTTTTGGTACTTTGAACTCTTGAATTTCATGGACAACTTTCATTGGTACTTTCTTCTGTAAATCTACAACTAAGTCTTTAATACCTTCACCTAACGACTTATCTTTTAGGCCTAGAGGTCTCAAATGTAATAATAGTGCTCGCATTTCCAATTGCGAATCTTGCACCATTTTTTCTAAAATAGGAATTTGTTGATCTAAAGGTGGCTCTAAAGTTGTTTCCTTAATTGCAGAAAGCATCATACTCGCAGCGAATAATTGCTGACTGACCGAGTCATGTAATTCTCTAGCTAAGCGTTGTCGTTCATCTTCGATTATTTTTTTAACTTTGACATCATTAATATTATAATTCTCGTTAGTTAAATTTTGTGTCTTTAATCTTAATTTATGTAATTCTTGATTTAAAGGGACTAACGTATGATATAACTCAATTGTTTCACTATATAATTCAATATTTTGGTCATTAATACCAACTGTTTCACCTTCTATAGAGCGTTCAATTTGAGTCTTAATCCATTCATTTTGTTGATTAATCTTATAAGCTAAAATAGATCCTACAATAATACATAAGAAAATAATAATTAAATTTAAAAATAAAAATACTGGAATACCAAAAATTTGGGTATAAAACATCCCTTGAAAATAAATGATATTAACAAACACTTTATCAATAAAGAAAAATGCTGCTAACATACTATATACTAAAATCAACATAGAACCTATCGTTCTTATATAGTGATTCATCGATAAACCACCTCTACGTCTCCTATAAATGTTGATACGTAGATATTAATGGTATAATTATCAGTTTTTACTATTTCTTCAATGTGAATATTATCATTTTCAACTTTATAAGATTTGTCATTGACATATGCGCTACCGTAGAATGCTGCCATATGTAAATTAATATTGTAATTAATAGGTACTAACACTTGAACTTTACCTAAGATATGTCTCACGACAATTGTATTATTTTCTTTTATGTTTGCCGCCTTTGTTAAATCAATGTGTAAATCTCCAATACCGTGTTGTATTTGGACATCTTCCCATTTATAGACATAGACAGGTGTTTTCTGCTCACCAAACCACTTTTGTTTAATAAATGATGGAGACGACATTGTTTCTTCCGTCGCTACGACTTTCATCGGTTTAAATTTATAGATAAGGTAACGAATCATTAATAGTAATAGAAATAGGAACAAAATAATAATCGTGTATTTGTTCGATAATAAAGTGAATGCTATTAACAATGCACCAATCCAGAATGCTAATAAACCTCTAATTTTGTGGAAATATAAATAGCCTACATAAACTAGAACACATCCTAATAATAAAACAAGTAAAAATCCAATTTTCTCAAAGAAAATATAGTAGAAATTAGCAATAATCATTAATGCTGTAAAAATAATCAACATCTGTGTTGATATATATTTATGTGTCATGCTTCGCCGCCTTTCTATGCTACAGCGTTCATATAATTTATTAAGTAACACTCATTTTCTGTTGTTAATCTCTCTTGTGATTGTAATTTAATTTCTGCTTCAATACGAGCATAATATGTTTCTATACTATTAAGTTGTGCTTTAATGCGCTCAATTTCTAAATGATTAATTTCACTGACACAACTCACTTCATATTTATCTGCAATATCAATATATTTATTTTCTAATGTAAACATGAGACTGTCAATTAACTTACTAAGCTGTGCTTTCTTGTCTGTTAAATACTTGATATATCCTTCAAGATTTTTTAGTTTTTCGTCCAAGACCATGCGATAGTCAACAATGTTATTTTTAACTGTTGCTTTTAAGAAGTTATTAATATAATGTTCTACATAATTCATATTACTCACCTTTTCATAATAATTAATCATAGGTTCAATGTATATATTTTGTAACTATATGATTTAAATTAACTATGCAAGTATCATAGTCTCAAAACTAGACATTACTTTATACATTCGTCCTTCTATTCTTTATTATTATAAAATAATTCCGGAGCTATTATTAATAGGCTCCGGAACGATATAGCTTTCATACTTTGGTCTTAGTTGCAAAATGATATTAAATTAAAGGTGCTTTAGTCGTCAATTTTCGTTGTTAAAATTGGACCATCTTTCGTAACGATAACTGTATGTTCTATTTGAGCTACAAAACTTTTGTCTTGCGTCTCAAATGCCCATTCATTTTTACCTTCTGATACAAAGCTAGCATTTGAAGAAATAAATGGTTCAACAGCTAAGACAAGTCCTTCAGTTAGTAATGTTTTATCTTTAGGATCAAAATAATTCAACACATGTGCTGGTGCTTCATGCAATGATTGACCGACACCATGACCAGTTAAATTTTTAATCACTTTTAAATCATTTTGACGCGCTGTATTATGTACTGCTTTACCAATATTACTTAGTTTAGTACCTGGTTTTACTTTTGTCATAGCATTTTCAAAAGCCATTATTGCTACATCACAAACTTTTTGCTTAAGTGGATTGTCAGCTTCACCAACAACAAATGAAATACCTGTATCTGCATAATAACCATTTTTTAAAGCTGAAACATCAATATTTACTAAATCTCCTTCACGAATAACTCGTTTACTAGGAATACCATGGGCAACTTCTTCATTTACACTGATACATGTTTGACCAGGAAAATTTTCATCATGAATCGGTGCTGATAAAGCGCCATGTTGTTCAAATAATTCTTTAGCAATGTTATCTAATTCTTTCGTTGTTACACCTGGTTTAGTTGCTTTTTGCATTGTGTCACGTACAACCGCACAAATGTAGCCAATTTCTTTTAACGCTTGTAATTCTTCATCTGTTTTTACAATCATGTTATCCCGTTCCTTTTTATAATATTATAACTTATTATAGCAAATATTCTTTGATATACTAAAGATGTAACTACATTATTTTATAAATTCTGTTGTTTAGTATTGGTAGAAGAACATAAATTTCATACTTAATAACATATGATATTTTAATTTTCAAATGGCAAAGAGGGTTAAACATGAACGAACATTGGTATAAACATTTTATTGGTGCACGTACAATCAAGACAGGTATTGCTATCTTTTTTACTACTTTATTTTGTATGGCTTTAAATCTAACACCTATTTATGCCATCTTAACAGCAATTGTAACGATTGAACCTACTGCTAAAGCATCTTTAATAAAAGGGTATAGACGCTTGCCAGCAACAGTTATGGGTGCAGGATTTGCAGTGATCTTCACTTACATATTTGGTGACCAATCACCGTTTACATACGCTTTAAGTGCTACATTTACGATTATATTCTGTACTAAATTAAATTTACAAGTAGGTACAAATGTCGCTGTACTAACATCCGTAGCTATGATCCCGGGTATCAATGATGCTTATATGTTTAATTTTTTATCTAGAACATTAACAGCGATTATTGGTTTAGTTACTTCAGGGTTAATTAACTTTATTATTTTCCCGCCCAAATACTACAATCAAGTTGAAACAAGATTATCTAGCACAGAACAGTTGATGTATAAATTATATTACAATCGTTGTCAGGAGCTTATTTTGGGACATATTCAATCTGATAAAAGTAATAAAGCTTTTAAGAAATTGTTTAACTTAAATACCGAAGTTGAAACACTTATTAGTTATCAACGTGATGAACTTAGTTATCATAAAAAGAAAGCGTGTGATTGGCAATTGCTCAATCAAATGACAAAACGCGCTTACACAAACCGTTTATTTATTACTCATTTATCAAATATCATATACTTACCGAGAAACACTAAAATAACATTTACAACTGCTGAGCGTGTTGCTATCTTAACAATCAGTCAAAATATTAAAATGATAGTTAATGAAGGAACTTTCCATCGTGAATCTGAAGCTGTCAACACGTTGAAATATAGTATTAAAACACTTGATATTAAAGGTCAAAATCAAATAAAGAGTCATCTTATCTACGAATTTCTAATGATGTACCGTTTACTCGATAATAGATATGCGTAAACGATTGTTTAGTTCTAAAAGCCTGGGACATAAAGCATTTATACTTAATATTAAGCATTTGGCAGTAACTGTCTGATTTGTAAAATGTTGATTTATCAACGTTTTACAAACCTAGTCAGTTTTGCCGGGGTGGGACTACAAAATAATTTATTTAGAAAAAATTATTTCTGTCCCACTCCCTACCATAGTTATAAAAAACAATTCTCTCTCAAATTGGACTGATTCATAATTATTTTAAATTATTCATTTTTTGTTTATCAGTCCCAAAATTTAGAGAACCTAAAAAACACGACCATCTCTAATATCAGAAAATAGAAATGGTCGTGTTTATATATTAATAATGATTATTTATTTTTGTTAGCTCGATCAATTAATACTTGCTTCGCTTGTTGCTCCGCTTCATTATCAATCTCTTTAGGTTCAAATGGAATCCCTTTACGTTCACATGCTTTTTGTAATAAATAGTCTGTTATTTCATAGTTTTTAGGTAATATTGGTCCATGCAAATAAGTGCCAAGTAAGTTTTTATAATGGATACCTTCTTTTTTATCATCATCGTTATTACCATAACCATATGTCACTTGGCCTAACGTACCAAAATTATGATATGTTCTACCTCCATGATTTTCAAAGCCAACAATTGTACCAAATGTATCACTTTCTATAACAATGTCCCCTGTTAACCTTTCAGTTTGAGATTGTGTATAGAAATCTAAAATACCTAACCCTTCAAGTTCAGTGCCATCTGGTGTAATATATTTATTTCCTAAAAATTGGTAACCACCACAAATGGTTAATCCTGGCATGCCATCTTCTATTGCTTCTTTTAACGGTGTTTTAATTTTTTCTAATTCTTTAGTAGCAAGTGCTTGTTCTCTATCACTACCACCACCAATAAAGAAAATATCACAATCATCGAAAGTTACGCCTTCTGTTTCATTAATTTCAACAACGTTAACTTTGATATTTCGTTTCTTGGCTCTTTGTTTTAAAGCGATAATATTGCCAATATCACTATATAAATTTAATTTATCAGACATAAAATGATATATAGTCAATTCATTCATTTATGATTGACCTCCTTCAAATGAGCGATTAAGTTGTTCTAACATTGGTGCTAATGACGTATAGTTAGGTATTGCCACAGTAAAACCTGTGTAATCCATTGTTTTCGCTGTTGCTTTATAGATATCACGTTCAACTATAATTGGTACATCTACTTCAGCAAGTTTTAAGCGCAATTGTAATTCTTCAGCTCTATTACCTGTAACAATGATTGTTTCTATATCTTGATTAGCTAACTTTTCAAAATCTGCATCATAAATCCATGACGTGTCTCGTCCATCTGCAGCATTATCATTCAGTGAAATAACATATACTTTACGACCTTGTAATTGCTCACCTACAGATAAACTGGCATTCATACCAGCTGGATTTTTCGCTAAATTAATCATTGCTTCTTTTTGATCTTTTTTAAAATATTGCATACGTCCATTATCAGACGTATATGTTTCAAAACCATTTTTAATTGATTGATAATTTAATCCTAATTCTTTTAAAACAGTATATGCTGCAAGTGCATTATAGGCGTTAAAATCACCAGCAATCTTCATATCATATCGTTCATCATTGATAGTTAACTGTAAAAATGGTGCTACATCAAAAGTTGAAACTTCATATGTTGGTTGTTCACGTTTAAAACCACATTGACAATGATAATGACCTATTTGATTGTAATGAATATAATCATACTGTAATAAGCGTCCACAATTTGGGCAATACCTACTTTCATTCATTGTACTTTGTTCAAATTCATGTGCATGAGCTTTCATACCATAATATACAATGTCATCACTCGCAATTTTTAAACGACTAACAAAAGGATCATCAGCATTAAGTAATAACTTAATACCTTTATTACTAATTGTATCGGCAATATTATTAACCATAATATCAATTTCACCAAAGCGATCCATTTGGTCTCTAAAGAAATTAGTGAATACCATCATAGATGGTGTCACTTCTTTTAATACTCTTGGTATTGATCCTTCATCAATTTCAATAATCGCAATGTTAGTCTTCGGAGTTGTTTGCATAATAAAAGCAGATGTGATGCCCGCTGCCATATTTGCACCCTCATTATTATGAATAATATTAATATTATTTTCTTTGAGTGTATGTCCAATTAAGTTTGATGTTGTCGTTTTACCATTAGTACCACTAATAAATACAATATCATCTACTTGTTCAGCTAATTTTCTTAAAATATTAGTATCCACTTTTCTAGCAATTTGGCCAGGTAAATCTGTACCTTTTTTGCCTACTGCTCTACTCGCTTTACGAGCAAGCTTAGCCAGATGGATTGCAGTCCACTGTCTCATGTGTTTCCTCCTCAAATTTGCATTCGTATAATTATAACATGACTTTGCAACTTCAAAAAAGTTTCATTACTTCTAAAATAATCATATCCTTATTAAATTATAACAATTCTCAATTAGATAATTAAAAATGATATTTATTCTCAATTATATTAAAATTTTGGACTTTAGATTAAAATTATTATTATTTACATTTTGAAAATTCTTTGTTACACTTACTTTAATATCAAAATAATAATCTATAAATACGAGGT
>NZ_PPQR01000055.1 GCF_002902085.1 Staphylococcus simiae | reverse complement strand
TCATAGAAAAATTTTAAAAAGGATTACAGTTGACACTATTAGTGCAACTGCATAAGAACTAGTAAAGATTATAAATCTAACTAGTTCTAAATGTGCAAAACGGGCATCTACGAAATAATTTGTTTTGAAACAATTATTTCTGCCCCGCTCCTTCTTTTTCTTATTTTAGTCAAATACAATGATTATTAAACGATATGATATATAATGACAAAAGCTTAATATTGATGAAAATGAATGATTAGTGCAATGTATTTTAATGTTGGAAAATATTGTGTATGAAAAACATTCAATATTTTGTCATAATTTGATGTTTTATAGTCTTTTTCATGTTAGGATTGAATGAGCAATAAGCTAGAGAGAAGGAATATGATGACTTTTTATGAATATATATTGGGTTTTGTTAATGACAAGACACCATTAGGTGATTTAGCAACTTGGGTGAAACAAGATGATACATTTCCTAAACATGAAAAAATTGCAGAGAATATCTTATCTTATTTTCATCAAATGACGAATCTAGATCATGGATTTTTAGAAATAGTAAAGCGCTCTCTCTCTTTATATGATGAAACTAAATAACATAACTTATAAGTTATAAGTATTAATATGAACAAATAGAAGTAGCAACGTACGAGACACATTATCATCACTGAATGTTCATCGTATGATTGCTATTTTTTAAATTCGGGAATAACACAGTATCAAAGTATGATATCTTACAATGAAATGAAGGAATGAATAATGGAAATATATGATCAGTTTAAAGCATACGTTGTTGAGGAATATGATGACTACATCACGATAAATAAAAATAATGATGTACAATATTATGAAATACTTGAAAGCATAGACTCATTATCGAATGATGCATTTTGTGTATTAAATCATTTATATGTAAATAGTGGTACAGAGGAAGTCTTTGAACAAAAATTTTTGCAGAGAAATAAACATTTACATGATGTTGAAGGATTTAAAGCACTAAGATTTTTAAGACCTAAAGAAGCGGGAAGACATTATATTATTATAACATTATGGCAAAATCGACAAGCATTTTACAATTGGCAAAATTCTGCTGAATATGCTGAAACACATAAAAATAGAGGAACTAAAAAAGGCGTTGACTTTAAAGTAGTTAATCGCGAATTATCATATAATGTCAGAATAGAACTTGCAGATTTAGAATTGCACTACCAACATTAACATCAAAGTTGTGTTCTGATAATATTTATAAAGATTTAACTTAGTTGATTTAAGTCATGACAATTAATAGAGTTTAGCTGTAATGTTGAAATGACATAGCTAAATTTAAATAACAAGAACAGCAATCATCTTAAGCGATAAATGTTATTACGAGAGAGATTGCTGTTTTTAGTTTGTTTAATTTAATAACTAGCAGATAGTGATTTTTTACCTATTTAATTGAAAATTCTGCAAAACTAGGCGTATGATAGACATAATTCATCTATAATGATTTAATTATAGAATTAAGTGAACGTATGAAAGGAAGTTAAATATGCAAAAAGCAGATTTATTTGCACCTGAACAATATAATATTGTCTCAGAAATTGAAAAATATAGTGATAATCCAACTAAAAAGGCAATTTTATATCATAATACAGATGGTGAAGATATCACTGTAACGTATCAACAATTAATACAACAAGCTAATAAGGTTGGCAATGTTTTAAAAAGTCATGGTTTATCTAAAGGTGACAAAATTATCATTATGATGCCACGTACGATTGCTACATATGAGTTGTATATTGCAGCATTAAAATTAGGTATTGCCATTATTCCATGTTCAGAAATGTTAAGAACTAAAGATTTACAATATCGTATTACACACGGTGAAATTGATGCCGTTATGGTATATGAACCATTTACAAAAGAATTTGAAGACATTAAAGAATACAATGATTTAATTAAATTTGTAGTAGCTGGTCAAAAAAGTGATTGGATTAATTTAGATGAAGAAAAAGAACAAGCTAGTGACACGTTAGAGACAGCAAACACGTCGAGAGATGATATGGCTATTCTTTCTTATACTTCAGGAACTACAGGTAACCCTAAAGCAGTGACACATTCACATGGATGGGGATTTGCACATTTACAAATGGCACCTAAACATTGGTTATGTATTAAGGAAGATGATTTAGTATGGGCAACTGCAGCACCAGGTTGGCAAAAATGGGTATGGAGTCCATTTTTATCAGTATTAGGTTCAGGAGCGACGGCTTTTGTCTTTAATGGTAGATTTAGTCCAGAAACCTATTTAACATTGTTGCAACGTTATGAAATTAATGTGTTATGCTGTACACCAACGGAATATCGTATGATGGCTAAATTACAAAATTTAGAGCAATATGATTTATCACACCTTCATAGTGCTGTGTCAGCAGGTGAACCTCTAAATCGTGAAGTTGTAGAACAGTTTAATAAACATTTTGATATTACAGTGAGAGATGGTTATGGCCAAACTGAAAGTACGTTATTAATAGGATTCTTAAAAGATACACCACAACGAATTGGCTCAATGGGGAAAGGCATTCCTGGAAGTTACGTTACAGTGGTTGATGATGAGGGCAATGAAGTACCTGCTAATACGAAAGGAAACATTGCGGTACCACTTGATCTTCCTGCGTTATTTAAGGGCTATTATAAAGAACCTGAACGTACAGCTAAAGCTCAAGCAGGAACGTATTATATTACAGGAGATTTAGCTCATATCGATGAAGATGGCTATTTCTGGTTTGAAGGACGTCGTGATGACATCATTATTAGCTCTGGCTATACAATAGGGCCTTTTGAAGTTGAAGATGCGCTAACTAACCATCCTGCAGTTAAAGAATGTGCTGTTGTGGCTAAACCACATGATATTCGAGGCAATATTGTGAAAGCATTTGTTATTTTACAACCCGGATACACTGCAGAAGATACGTTAGTAAAAGAATTACAACAATTTGTCAAAAATGAGGTAGCACCATATAAATATCCTCGTGAAATAGAATTTGTTGAAGACTTACCTAAGACTAACTCTGGTAAAATCCGTCGTGTTGAATTACGTGATGCTGAATTAGCTAAGTATCAACAACAAAACGATGAACAATAATATTGAAGTTATTTAACAATTAACATCACACTATTTAGTTCACTTTAGAGTAAGCAATAAAATCATCTGAAGAACTAACCATGTGATGTCGTATTACGATAAATGAATGATTCACAATTTAGATGTAAACGTGGCATGAATAAAAAAATAATATATTTTAAACCTAACGAATAATTATAATTTACATTTGCTACATCCTGATTTAACATATAGATGTAAGTACTAATAATCATATTTTGATAGCGTATCATAGTTATAATGAAACTATATTCAATCATTATTTAAATAAATATGTGAGTCGGATATCATTTCCATAATGATGATACACTTTTACAATTTTGGAGAGGTGAAACCAATGGCTAAGTCTAATAGTAAAGACATCGTTTTAATTGGAGCCGGTGTACTTAGCACAACATTTGGTTCAATGTTAAAAGAAATTGAACCAGATTGGAATATTCATATGTATGAACGTTTAGATCGTCCAGCTATTGAAAGTTCAAATGAAAGAAATAATGCTGGTACAGGACATGCGGCTTTATGTGAATTAAACTATACAGTGCAACAACCTGATGGCTCAATTGACATTGAAAAAGCTAAAGAAATTAACGAAGAATTTGAAATTTCCAAACAATTTTGGGGACATTTAGTTAAAAGTGGTAGTATCGAAAATCCACGAGAATTTATTAATCCTTTACCACACATTAGTTATGTAAGAGGTAAAAATAACGTTAAATTCTTAAAAGATCGTTATGAAGCAATGAAAGCTTTCCCAATGTTTGAAGATATCGAGTATACAGAAGATATCGAAGTAATGAAAAAATGGATTCCATTAATGATGAAAGGTCGCGAAGATAATCCTGGCATTATGGCGGCTAGTAAAATTGACGAAGGTACAGATGTAAACTTCGGTGAATTAACACGTAAAATGGCTATAAGCATCGAAAAACATCCAAACGCAACAGTTCAATATAATCATGAAGTCGTTGATTTTGAACAATTATCAAATGGACAATGGGAAATAACTGTTAAGAACCGTAATAACGGTGAAACATTTAAACAAGTGACTGATTATGTATTTATCGGTGCTGGTGGTGGAGCAATTCCATTACTTCAAAAAACAGGTATCCCTGAAAGTAAACATTTAGGTGGATTCCCAATTAGTGGTCAATTCTTAGCTTGTACAAATCCACAAGTTATTGAACAACATGATGCCAAAGTTTATGGTAAAGAACCACCTGGTACACCACCAATGACTGTACCTCATTTAGATACACGTTATATTGATGGCCAAAGAACATTATTATTTGGACCATTTGCTAATGTTGGACCTAAATTCTTAAAAAATGGTTCAAACTTAGACTTATTCAAGTCAGTTAAACCATATAACATTACAACATTATTAGCAGCAGCAGTTAAAAACTTACCTTTAATCAAATATTCATTTGATCAAGTGATTATGACTAAAGAAGGTTGCATGAATCATTTACGTACATTCTATCCAGAAGCACGTGATGAAGATTGGCAATTATACACTGCTGGTAAACGTGTTCAAGTTATTAAAGATTCACCTGAGCACGGTAAAGGTTATATTCAATTTGGTACAGAGGTAGTTAACTCACAAGACCATACTGTCATTGCTTTATTAGGTGAATCACCAGGGGCTTCAACTTCAGTATCTGTTGCGTTAGAAGTATTAGAACGTAACTTCTCTGAATACAAAGCTGAATGGGAACCAAAAATTAAGAAAATGATACCATCTTATGGTGAATCATTAATTACAGACGAAAAATTAATGAGAAAAATCCGTAAACAAACATCAAAAGACTTAGAATTAGGTTACTATAACGACTAGTTCTTCATATATGATAAGAGTCCACACATGTATTAATATGCTTGTGTGGATTCTTTTTTATTTAAGTGGTTTATAGTGATAGCAAAGTCGCTTTACTGTTAATTGAATTTATCAATCGTTACTATACATATATAGAGAAAAGAGGAGATAAATTATGTCAAAGTCGATATTTAGTAGTCAATTTTGGGAAAATCAATGGCGTAATGATCCAAATACATCATTAAAGAAAATGAAGCGTGCAGGCCTAGGTTCATATGATTCACCAGGTTTTGAAAAATGGGCAATAAATTATGATCGTCAGTCATTTAGTAAAGATGGCAAGGCACGTACAGAACGTATTATTAAATGGATAGAACAACAAATTCCATCGTTCAATCATATGACTATCTTAGACGTTGGTGCAGCATCGGGTGTGTTTAGTGTGCCATTTGCACAACGTGGTGCATCAGTAACTGCTGTAGAGCCGTCTCCACTATTAAGCGAATTATTAATCAAAAACGCCACAACATATGATGTGGACGTCAATGTGATGACTGCAGCTTTCGAAAATAAAACGGCAACTGAAATAGGACATCATGACTTTGTATTTGCTTCAATGTGTCCAGCTGTAACTGATTGGGAAGCAGTACAAAAAGCTTTAAAAATTGCTAATAAATATGTTTATGTCAGTTTAATGGCTGGACCTAAAGAAAATAAATTAGTAGATGAATTAATAGAACAATTTAACTTACAAAGTGTGCCCACAACAGCAGATATGTATTATTTATTACAATTGCTATATGTAAATAATTATACGTATCAAACACTAATTGAACGTCATACTAAAACAACAGATATGACTTTAACAGATGTAATGAATCAATTACCTACATGGTTTACTGACTTTGATATTGCAGTATCTACTGCAATGTTGAATGATATTCAACATTATTTACAAGATAAGTACGGTACAACCATACCTGTTACCACAGGTGGTAAATTTGGAAAAGTACTTATACATGCAAAAGAAGGTGATCATCATGACTAATTATTATATAGTGAAATTTGTGCATACAGATTTACTAGGATGGCAAGAACATTTAGAAGCGCATGTGAAATATTTATATCAACTTACGACAAAAGGTTATTTAGCAATTTCAGGACCTATTGAGAATGAGGATGAGCAACGTAAAGAAGCCTATTTGATTTTAAAAGCAGATAATGAACAAAAGTTACAAACATTATTAGAAAATGACCCTTATTGGTATGAAGGATTAGTAGCAGAGTATACTGTAGAAGAGTGGAAACCAATGTTTGGCGATTTAAATAATTTAACTATCAATCGCCCATTCTAAAATCAAATATAGTTGCAACAAGAGTCTGAGATAAAGTGTATGATATATAGTGACAACTTTCTAAGTTATAAAGTATTAACAGATCAACATTTTATGACCCTAGACAGTATTGGCGAAGTAGGATGATGAAATAATTTTTAACAATTTTATTTCACGCCTACTTCTTTTTTTATTTTTTCGATATATCGCTTGACTGTTTTCGATATATCGTTTAATATATCGATATATCGAAAAAGAAAAGGATGATAACAATGTTTAATAGAAGACATGATATGAGAGCACATATGATGAAACATGAAGGATTTGGATTTGGCAAAGGTTTTCAAAATTTAGGTTTTGGTGAACCCAACTCACGTAATATGAGAGATCGATTTTTCAAAAAAGGTAATTTGCAATTTATTATTTTACAAATGTTGGAAGAAGAACCAAAACACGGCTATCAAATTATTAAAGATTTAGAAGGATGTTTCAAAGGATTCTATTCACCAAGCCCAGGATCAGTTTATCCAATTTTACAAATGTTAGAAGATCGTGACTTTGTTTCTATTTCACAACAAGGAAATAAAAAAGTGTATAGTATCACTCAAGAAGGTAAAGATTTCTTAGCAGATAATGTTGATAAAGATGAATTTACGCAGCGTTTAGAACAATTTAAACATATGGACTTTGACAAAATGCATGAAGCGCGTGAACAATTACAACAAGTCTTTAAATTAATGTTCAAAGCTAGTCAACAAGCAATGAAAGATGATGATCAAAAACAACAATTTGATCACATCATCGACCAAACAACACAGCAATTAAAAGACTTCTTAGGTACAGAAGAAGATCATAAAGAAAAATAATAAAGTTACAATACAATCGGTTAGTGGGAGTGGGACAGACATAAATTTTATAGAAAATTAATGTCATAATCACACTTCGGTAAGACTGACTAGGTTTTCAAAATACTGATAAATCAACGTTTTGAAAACTAGACAGTTACTGCCCAATGCTTCATTTTAAGTGTGAGATACTTTTTATCCTAGGATTGTTAGACGATATGTTAAAGAACCAAGGTTCTCTATTTTTCAGGACTGATAAATAAAAAGTGAATAATTTAAAATATAAATTATTTTGAAGCCGAGACTCCTGAGGGAGCAGTGCTAGTCGAAGACTACAGGCTGAGACAGCACCCTAGGAAAGCGAGGCTTAAAAAAATAATTATGTATCAGTCCAATTTGGGAGAGAACCAGAACAAAAAAAGCACCAGTAAGAATTAGTTCTTACTGGTGCTTGTGTCATTTATATATTAGTTTTTGTTTACTGATGCATCATAAATTGAATCAACGGCATCACTTAATGCTTTATTGAATTCAGTTTCTGATTGGCTAGCACGTAAGTCACTAGCTAAAGCACGTGAGAAACTTGCGATTAATAAATCATTGTCTTTCAATAATTTGTTTGCTTCGTCTCTGCTATAGCCACCTGATAATACAACGACACGTACAACATTTGGATGTTCTGCTAAGTCTTTGTATAAGTTTGGTTCAGTTGGGATAGTTAATTTTAACATTACTAATTGATCATCATTTAAGTTGTCTAAGCCTTTTTTAAGTTCAGCTTTTAATACTTTTTCGATTTCAGCTTTATCTTTAGCATTAATATTTACTTCAGGTTCAATAATTGGTACTAAACCTTTAGCGATAATTTTTTTAGCGATATCAAATTGTTGAGCAACAACTTCTTTAATACCTTCTTCATTTAATTCTAAAATGTTAGAACGCATTTTTGTACCGAAAATGTGACGTTTATTAGCACGATCTAATACTTCGTCTAAATTATCGATAGGTTTCATTAATTGAACACCATTTTTTTCTTCAGCTAGACCTTTGTCTACTTTTAAGAAAGGAACAATACCTTTATCAGCTAAGTAATCAGCAGTATATTTACCTTCAACTTTACGATCCATTGTTTGTTCGAAAAGAATAGCACCTAAAATTTTATCAGGTGAAAATGCAGGTGAAGTTACGACACGAGTACGCATATCATGAACAAGTTGGAACATTTCATCTTCTGTATTATATTGATCTTCGTTAACACCATATTCTTTAAGTGCTTTAGGTGTACTACCACCACTTTGGTCTAATGCAGCAATAAAGCCTTTACCATGTTTCATTTTTTCTAATTGTTCTTTATTCATATCATTCACTCCTAAACTATATTATCCACTTATAGTATGATGAAAATGCTAGAATTTCTCAAGTTATTAAGCTTGTTTTTAGTGTAAAATGTAAATTATAATTTTAATGTTGAATATTGCGGAAATAGGAGGAGTAGAATGGCGCATAAAATACTGATTGTAGGGAGTCCAGGTTCAGGAAAATCGACATTAGCAGTTCAATTACATAAAGATTTGAAGGTGCCCGTATATCATCTTGATGATATACAGTGGATCGATGATGGTACTACTATAAGTAAAGCAGACTTTGAATCGACATTACGCAATATTTTACAGCAAAATGAATGGATCATCGATGGCAATTATTCTGACACCATACCCCTCAGGTTAAAAGAGGCAACTGTAGTTATTTGGTTACAGGCACCTCGTGTCATTTGTCTTAAACGCGTGATACAAAGAGTAATTAAAAGTAAGATTGGAAACAGCAAAATATTAGGTGGTAATCCGAAAACAATAGATTTTGACTTTCTTAAATTCGTGTGGAATTTTCCACAACAACATTCGCAACTTGAATTTTTACAACAACAGTCATCTGCTACGTGGATCAAAGGGAGACAGTCACATAATAAGAAGGCTTTAAAGGAATACTTTCGTGCTGGTTACCAATGAACGATGACTTGATTGAAGATAAGCCACAACTTCTATTTGTACATGCCGCAATATAATTTTAAAATGAAAATATATGTAAAATACATATTTAAGCTATTTTTAAGTAGTTATTAAGTATATAATAAAAGCATTATATATTGTTAAGGGGATTTTAAATGAAAAAATTAGCAGCAGTCACATTAGGGTTAACAGTTTTACTTGTAGGATGTAATCAAAACAATAATCAGGAATCTTCATCAGATCAAGGCAGTAAAGAACAACATGCAGATTCAACTAAGCAAACACAAAATAACAATAAAGATAAAAAATTATCTAATGATGAGCAAAGTAATAATAAACAATCGAATGAAAGTCAGTCTTCAAAACAACAAAGTGACAAAAGCCAGCAAAGTAGTAAGAGTCAACAAGATACTACGTCGGAAGATTATATTGCTAAAGTTTGGTTAACAGGCTTACCTGGTTATAGAAATGGTAAAGATACGCCTTTTGGCGATTTGAAATTAGAAAATAGAGACATCTCAGGAGAAGCGATTAATCCATTGTTGCCAGAGCATTCTGCAAAATATCCTGATGGTACAAAAGTTATTACTGCTTCTGCTAATGCAGCCGGTCACGTTATCTATAAGAATAATAACGATGGCACAATAACAATGTATTTTGCGCCATCTCATTTTCAAGATTTAAGATGGTCAGAGGCTGATTATTCTGAGAAAGAGACGAATAACATTATTAATAACGCTAAAACAGTGAAGTTGTATGATGCTAGTCAAAGCGAAATTGACAAAATAAAAGGAAATTCTCAATCAGAGCAATCAACTAACTCAGATTCCGATAGTGATAAGTCATCAACTGATAGTTCAGATAATCATCAATCAAGTAAAAAGATTACACGTAGTAATGTTATTGATGCAGTTGAAGACTATGAAGGCCATCTTCTAGATACAGATAAATATACGTATAAAGAACCTGAACAAATGGGTGATGGTAAATGGGGCTTCTCTTATACAGATAAAAATGGTGATTTAGCAGGTTCATATATTATTGATAGTGATGGCAACGTCACAAAGTATGATGAACACGGCGACGAAATATAATATAAAAAGGAATTAGAGCAAAAATACCTCTAATTCCTTTTATTTTGCTTTTCAATTATAGAAATAGTCACCATCATTAACAACATAAATAAGATATGACATACTATCCACCATAGCCACGCCAATATAGTAAATTGAAAAATTGGACGCACAGCGATGATAATGAGCAATGGATATAACACAATAAATACGACAAATAAGAAGCCATAACACAATAAATAAAAACGTTTAACATAACGATAAATGAAGACAAAGATGACATATATTGACAATCCGAGGGCTAAATGTAGAAGTAGTTCAATGATAAATGGTGTATCTGCAGGATTGGCAATAAAATCAATATTTAATAATAATTGAGTTAAATGAAATCCTTGATTGAAATGATCGATGATTGCCGTACTGAATAGTAAGACAATACTGATAACAATTGCTGCTAAACTATGATAAAGCCATTTTACATACATAAAAAATGTCACCTCAACAATGTGTACATGGTAATATTTTCCCTAATTAGAAAAAATCATGTAACAATTGATGAGATGAGACCTTTAGGGATTGGAACGTCAATGAAATTTTTCTCTGTTGAGGTCCTACTCAACCTACAAGATTGATTAGTATGATAAAACGCTGATTTTTCAACACTTTATATTCCAAACATTTACTGTCAATCGCATCATATTAGGCATCGGGCTCTATAATGAAAAAAATAGCTGTGAAGAGAAAATCTCTTCACAGCTAATCATAGTATATTTAGAATAGCATTTGATCGCTACCGTATGATTGTCCTAATGCTTGTTGAGCAAGAACGTTTAAATAATGCCAAGGTCTATCATAATCAGGTTGGAAGAAGAAATCTTGAACTGCAAGCTGTTCTAGAGTAAAGCCAGCTGAAATCGCTACTGACAATGTGTTGATTGCTTGTGTGACATCTTCGGTTGACATCACTTGACCACCTAATATGCGATGACTATCTTTATCGAATATAATTTTCATATGCACTGTAGTATCATCTTGCATAAACTTAGGTCTAATGCGTTCTTCTACATATTGTTGTCCTAAATGACCGTCATAATTATCAGCTTCAGTGCCATGTACACCTGTTTGACCAAATTTATAATCAAATAATTGTAAGCCAGATGTACCAGATACACGAGGCATTGTAGCAGATTTACCAACCATATTTAATGCTGCAGTAACACCTTGACGACGTGAATTTGTAGCTAAAGCAATATAGCGATCTTCTTCTATTGGCGCAAATGGTACCATTGTTGCATCGCCACCTGCGTAAACATCAGGTGCTGAAGTTTGTTGATGATGATCAATTGTAATAATACCTTTAGTACCTAAGTCAATTTTATCTTTAAGCCAACTAGTAGCAGGGGCAACACCTACTGCGAATAACACAGTGTCTGCTTGGTATTCACCTTTGTCAGTAATTACTGTTGTTACATCGCCATTGTCGTTACCAGTAATTTCTTTAACTGATTCACCACCAATAAATTCTAATTGATGTTGTTTTGAATTTTGTTCTAAAATATTTGTGAATTCAGGATCTAAATACGTACTCAAAATACGCTCAGCGACATCAATAATCTTAGTTTCGATACCAGCTTTGGCAAATGCTTCAGCAGCCTCGATACCAATATATCCGCCGCCTACTACAACTGCTTTTTTAGCATGAGGCATGCGTTGTTTAATTTTATCTGCCCATTCACGACCACGCATAAAGAAAACATTATTATAATCATCGATACCTGTAATAGGTGGCTTAACAGCACTTCCACCTGGACTTAAAAATAGTTTGTCATAACTAACGTCTTCTTTTGTACCATCATGTTCTACTGTGATTGTTTTATTGTCTGTATCTAAATCTACAACCGTCGTATTTACGTGAATATTAACACCTTGTTTCTCATAAGAAGTAGTCGTAGCATAATGTAATGAATCTAGTGAAGGTGACACGTTTTCTAAATAACTTTGAATACCACAAGATAAGAATGAAGGTTTATCACCACTTTCGAAGACTTCTATTTGAGCTTCTGAGTCTTCTTTTAACAGTGTTTCTATTACTTCATAACCTGCATGTGATGTTCCTACTACAACATATTTCATAATTTGTTACCTCCAATTTTTAATCTATAAAAAATGTGTATTAAATTAAATAGTGATATTAATTATTTACCACGAAAAATATTTATTACACAAAATAATATGGAAAATCTAATAGTTTTCAAAAAAATGTCAAAATTGAATGTGGCAATCATTTGAAATGGATAGTAGTACAATTCGCCATATAACTAAATCAAACTATAATATAGTCTTATCGAAAGTGAATACGTATTATTATTATCGGAATTTTCGGAATTAATGTTGACTTTAAAATGAAGCAGTGATAGGATAAATTCAATTCAATAAATGAGACTCTTATCAAGAGAGGCTGAGGGACGTGCCCTATGAAGCCCAGCAACCGTCTTACCAAAGACATGGTGCTAAATCACAATAAAGTAGCTGACTACTTTTGAAGATGAGAGAAAGAACATGGGCTTTCTCTTAAACAAGAGGAAGCTTTTTTGTTGTATGATAAGTAACTTTCTTTATTGAGCAGTTAACAAGAAAGGGTGGCTTACATATGAAAAAATTAATAACTGTATTCTTATTAAGTATATTAGTGATAAGTTTAGCTGCGTGTGGTAGTAAATCTTCAGATGATAAAAAGATAACAGTAGCAGCGTCACCAGCACCACATGGAGATGTCTTAAAGTACGCTAAAGAACAAATGAAGAAGAAAGGCTATGACTTAGAAGTTAAAATTGTTAATGACTATAAAGTACCTAATAAATTATTAGATAAAGGAGATGTTGATGCTAATTTTTTTCAACACGTTCCTTATTTAAAAGCTGAAAAAAGAAGTCACGGTTACGATATAGAAGAAGTAGGTAAAGTATTTACAACACCAATGGGCGTATATAGTAAGAAATATAAAGATATTAGAGACATACCACAAGGTTCAACGATTTATGTCTCTAATAATCCAGCAGAAGAAGGACGCTTTTTATCATTTTTTGTTAATAAAGGATTAATCAAATTAAAACCAGGTGTCAAAATAGAAGATGCTAAATTTGAAGACATCAAAGAAAATAAAAAGAACTTGAAATTTAATCACCAACAGGGTGCTGAGTTCCTTCCAAAGACATATAATAGTGGAGAAGGTGCAGCAGTGATTATGAACTCTAATTATGCACTGGATAATGGTTTGACACCATCTAAAGATGCGATTGAACTAGAAGGTGAGTCGTCACCATTTGCCAATATCATCGCTGTTAAAGCTAGTCATAAAAAGGACGCTAAAATTCAAGCGTTATTGGAAGTCATGCGTTCTAAAGAAACACAAAATTACATTAAAAAGACTTATGGCAAGGATGTTATTCCTTACCAACCAAATTAAAGTTAACGTTATCTGGACTGATGTCATAACACATAGGTCCAGATTTTTTATGAAAGTAACAGTGTAGTATTATTCTATAAGTTATAATTGTCAGAATATATTTACAAATCAGAATTTTATTAGTATATTGAATACTATCATTAATTGAAAAATATGGGGAATTAAAGCTAGTTTTTTAATAAACAAAGCAATGGGAGGATGAAGTAATATGAGTAAAGCTTATGATTTAATTGAAGAAGATGAACAATATTTTGCTAAATCAGGTCGTATTAAATATTATCCGCTAGTGATTGATCATGGTTATGGGGCGACATTAGTAGATGTTGAAGGCAAAGAGTATATTGACTTATTATCAAGTGCAAGTTCTCAAAATGTTGGCCATGCACCTAAACAAGTGAGTGAAGCTATTAAAAATCAAGTAGATAAATTTATCCATTATACACCAGCATATATGTATCACGAACCGTTAGTTAAATTAGCTAAAAAACTTTGTGACATTACACCAGGTGATTTTGAAAAGCGTGTAACATTTGGATTGTCAGGCTCAGATGCTAACGATGGTATTGTCAAATTTGCTAGAGGTTATACTGGTAGACCTTATGTCATTAGCTTTACTAATGCGTATCATGGTTCAACATTTGGTGCGTTATCAATGTCATCTATTAGCTTAAATATGCGTAAAAAGTATGGACCATTATTAAACGGATTCTATCATATTCCTTTTCCAGATAAGTATCGAGGCATGTTTGAGCAATCACAGCCAAACACTGTGGAAGAATATTTAGCTCCTTTAAAAGAAATGTTTGCTAAGTATGTACCTGCAGATGAAGTGGCATGTATTGTTGTCGAAACCATTCAAGGCGATGGTGGCTTATTAGAACCAGTGCCAGGATATTTTGAAGCATTAGAAAAACTATGTCACGAACATGGTATTTTAATAGCAGTAGATGACATCCAACAAGGGTTAGGACGAACAGGAACGTGGAGTTCTGTTGAACATTATAATTTCACGCCAGATTTAATGACATTTGGAAAATCATTAGCAGGTGGATTACCTATGTCTGCACTTGTCGGACGCAAAGAAATTATGGAAAGTTTAGATGCACCAGCCCATTTATTTACTACAGGCGCCAATCCAGTTAGTTGTGAAGCGGCATTAGCGACATTACAAATGATTGAAGATGAGGATTTATTACAAGCTAGTACCGAAAAAGGCCGTTATGTCAGACAACGTATGGATCAATGGACTAAGAAATTCAGTAGTGTTGGTGATGTTAGAGGTGTTGGTCTAAGCATTGGTATTGATATTGTGTCAGATAAAGCAAAGAAAACACGTGATAATGAAGCGGCATTAAAAATATGTAATTATTGTTTTGAACATGGCATTGTTATTATTGCTGTTGCAGGTAACGTGTTACGTTTCCAACCACCATTAGTAATATCATATGAACAATTAGATTATGCATTAGATACATTAGAAGATGCCCTTACTGCATTAGAACATGGAGACTTAGAAGAATACGATATTTCTGGTCAAGGATGGTAGATACTAAAATAAGCATGATACTAAAAGTGTTAAAGTGTTAATTTTAAATATATAGTAGTAGTTGGCTAGATTGTAAAATGTTGATAAATCAATGTTTTATAAATCTAGTCATTATTGTTAGGGTTACGAAATAATTTCAAAAAAGTTGTTGTTAAGCCCATTCATTTAAAATAATTCAACTAAAATATTGAAATATAAAAAAGCATTTCCACACGATTTTTACAATGTGGAAATGCTTTTTATATTAATTATATTATTTTGGTGGTGTATATTCTTTTTCGACATTTTTCTTAGAATGTCTTAAACCATAAGATAAGTACAGAATAATTCCTACTACAAACCAAATTAACGTATATAATTTAGCTTCAAATCCTAATCCCCAAAATACAAGCAATACTAAAATAAAGGTAATTGCAGGTAACACTGGGTATAATGGCAACTTGAATGCTGGGATAGGTAAGTCTTTACCTTCACGTTTTCTCAAACGATACATAGCGATTGATACAAACATAAAGGCAACAAGTGTACCGGCTGAGATTAATTGTGCTAAGAATGCGAATGGGAACATTGAACCAATGACAACACCAACGATTGTTAACACGATTAGCGCACGATTTGGTAAATGTTTATTGTTTAATTTACCTAACCAAGAAGGTAGTAGACCATCTCGACCAAATGAGTAAAGTAAACGTGAACCAGCTAACATCATACCGATAAGTGCTGTAAACATACCAATTACTGAGATAGCTTGAACAATTGCAGCAATGATGCCATGTCCACTTTGACGCAAAGCCCAACCAACAGGTTCAGCATTGTCAGCATATTCTGAGTAATGGAACATACCAACTAAGACAAGTGCTACTGCAACGAATAAGACAATAGCAATAATTAGTGAACCTAAAATACCTCTAGGCATTGTTTTTTGTGGATTGATAGCTTCTGCTGAGTTAGCTGCAATTGAGTCAAAACCGATATAAGCTAAGAAAATCATTGAGACACCGGCATAAATACCTTGCCAACCGCCAAAGTCACCAGCGTCTGTAACTTTATGTTCTGGAATGAATGGAACATAGTTTGCAAAATTAAGTGCAGTTAAACCAACAACGACAAATAAAATAATGGCTAATACTTTAAGGACAACTAAAATATTTTCCATACGTGCAGCTTGCGTCATACCACGTGATAGTAGCAAAGCAGTTAAAATGATAACAATCGCTGCAACAATATCGATGACACCACCTTTAGTGCCGAATGAATTAGATAGTGCAGGTGGTAATTCAACACCTATTGGTTTAAATAATCCGCGCAAATTGGCTGAAAAACCGGAAGCAACAAAGGCTACAGCGATAAAGTACTCTGCTAATAAAGCCCAACCGGCAACCCATCCGAAAAATTCTCCAAATAAAACATTAATCCAAGAATATGCAGAGCCGGCAAATGGCATGGCAGAAGCCATTTCAGCATAAGTAAAAGCAACTAAACCAGCAACGATGGCTGCAAGTAAAAATGATAAAGCAACAGCAGGACCTGCATGCTGTGCAGCAACGACACCTGGTAAAGTAAAGATAGATGTGGATACAATTGTTCCAACACCTAATGCAAGAAAATCACGTACACGTAATGTACGTTTCAAATGTCCATCTTTATTTTGATAAACAGTTGGATCTTCTTTTCTAACTATTCTATGAAAAAAACTAGCCATAGATTTACCTCCAATAAATTATAGTAACATCAATTCCTATTTGTTGTTTTTAATAAGTTATATATTATCATAAATTGAGCGACTTTTGTCTAAAAATTCTGAAAAATCACAACTTTATATGGCTTCTCAAATTTACCGTAGAGAAATCAACCATTTTTGAAATGATAAAATCGATTATAACAGAAATTATAAAAATAAGTACTATTTTTTTCTAATTTTCTAACTATTGGTAGATATTTATGAAAATTACATAGTGAAATAGCAAGATATTGTAATTTTAGTGACTCGCAATAAATAACAAAGGTCATTTTATTTATATATAAGTGCTTAAAATTGTCACAAATAAAAAGTAGTAAAAAAACTATTGATATATCAACAATTAACAACTAAAAACACGAAAATACTATATTACACAGTGCATTTTTTAATTGTAAATTTTTATCATAATATTATAATTAAATAAAAATATTAATCTTTAACTTTGCGATAGATATGATACGTTAATACGCGTATAACATAAATTTAAAATGTTAGGAGATAAAATTATGAAATCATTTGGTAAAAAAGTAGTGTTAATTGGTGATGGCTCTGTAGGATCTAGTTATGCTTTTGCAATGGTGACTCAAGGTGTAGCAGATGAATTTGTCATTATTGATATTGCTAAAGACAAAGTAAAAGCAGATGTTCAAGATTTGAATCATGGTACGGTTCATTGTCCTTCACCTGTAGATGTTAAAGCAGGAGAGTATGAAGATTGTAAAGATGCTGATTTAGTTGTTATTACTGCTGGTGCACCTCAAAAACCAGGTGAAACTAGATTACAATTGGTAGAAAAGAATACTAAAATCATGAAAAGTATTGTTAGCAGTGTCATGAATAGTGGATTTGATGGTTATTTCTTAATCGCTGCGAATCCTGTAGATATTTTAACTCGATTTGTTAAAGAATATACAGGACTACCATCAGAACGTGTGATTGGTTCTGGTACAGTATTGGATAGCGCACGATTACAATATTTAATTAGCCAAGAATTTGATGTTGCACCTTCAAGTGTTAATGCAAGCATTATCGGTGAACATGGTGATACAGAATTAGCAGTATGGTCACAAGCTAATATTGCCGGTATACCAGTGTTTGAAGCATTAAAAGAACAAACAGGTAGTGAAGCCAAAGCAGAAGAAATTTATGTAAATACACGTGATGCAGCATACGACATTATTCAAGCTAAAGGATCTACATATTATGGTATCGCATTAGCTTTAATGCGAATTTCAAAAGCCATTTTAAATAATGAAAATAATGTCTTAAATGTCTCGACACGTTTGGATGGCCAATATGGTGGACATAAAGGGGTTTACTTAGGTGTACCAACTTTAGTTAATGAACATGGTGCAGTTAAAATTTATGAAACACCTCTAAGTGAAAAGGAACAACAATTATTTAATCAATCTGTTAAAACGTTAGAAGAAACCTTTAACTCTATTAAATATCTATTAGAAGATTAAGCATGCATAGTCATATTTAACGATAGAATTTCCTGATTGAAATATAACAATGAAGAGACCAAATATCGCTGTTTTTAGTGTATTGGTCTCTTTTATTATAGTATGCAAAGAGTTTCAGTATCTGTACATTGATTGAAATAACTATTTTAGCGTAAAATAAGTATTGAACAATTCATATTTTAATAGCACATTAAAATATGATACTAACGCAAACAATGACTAAAGAAGATAAATATAGTTAGTAATGATGAATAGATACGGGAGTGAATGATGACATGACAAATGTCTTATATCAACATGGTACATTAGGTACTTTAATGGCTGGTTTATTAGAAGGAACTGCGACAATTAATGAATTATTAGAACATGGCAATTTGGGTATTGCAACTTTAACTGGTTCAAATGGGGAAGTTATTTTTCTAGATGGTAAAGCTTATCATGCAAATGAATATAAAGAGTTTGTAGAACTTACTGGTGATGAAAAGACCCCTTATGCAACGATTACGAACTTTAGAGCTGACAAGCAATTTGAAGTGCAGCATCAAACTCAAGAACAAGTATTTAATGACATAAAATCACATATGTTAAGTGAAAATTTGTTTTCTGCGGTGAAAATATCTGGAACATTTAAATATATGCATGTCAGAATGATGCCAGCGCAACAACCACCTTATACACGTTTAATCGATTCGGCGCGTAGACAACCCGAAGAAACTAGACATCATATCGAAGGTGCTGTAGTAGGATTCTTCACACCAGAATTATTTCATGGTATAGGTTCAGCAGGATTTCATCTACATTTTGCAGACGATGAACGACAATATGGTGGTCATGTTCTAGATTTTGAAGTAGAAAATGCAACAATAGAAATTCAAAACTTTGAAACATTTGAGCAGCATTTCCCAGTAAATAACGAGACGTTTATTAAGTCAGATATTGATTATAAAAATATAGCAGATGATATTAGAGAAGCTGAATAATTAGCGTGTTAAAACTTTTTGTTGCTTGATTTATATAAAAAACATTCAACGCGCTAACGATTTTAAGGATTACTTTTAGGCTTTGCATTCCTATACACTATAATGTTATAATTTAACTAACAAGGATCTAGCATATATGCACCTAGTCCCCTCACTATTTGCGGTAGTGAGGGGACTTTTTGGTGTGACTATAGTCGCCTACTTATTATTGCGATTACGTAGCCAGTGCGTAAATAGCGCAATAATACAACCACTGATAACTGTGGTAGCAGTGTTGACAAGGGTTTCTAGCATAGGTTAGCACCTCCTCTCTGCGCCTGTATTGGCGCCTGAGAGCTAGGCGACTTTTATATTATAGCACCTGCCATTTTATTCATTAAATATTTTATTGAAAAATATTTTTATCTATTATAAGCCATCACATAACTACTACCATCAATCGTCAAATTGCTGCTGATAAGCATGTAAGAAACTATAAATACAATCTAAATAAGGTGTACTGAGTTGATGTTGGCGAGCAAGTTGATGAATATATCCTTGAATTGCTTCGACTTCAAGAGGTTGGTTATTCACTATATCGTAATACATACTTGTACCCATTTCATCAGGATAGCCTTGATATATAGTTAAAATGTCATCTACGATACTATCACTTAAAACTACTCCCTCAGCTTCTGCAACATGGCAACCTTCTACCAACAATTGACGACACACTGTAGCTATTTCTGGTGTATGTAATATATTGACGGTTTGTCTACCTACAGCTGTGATTGAGTTGATACCTAAATTAACTAATAATTTATACCAAATTGCATCATTAATTTGAGGTACTAATATGATATCAATGTTACTTTGTTTCATTAATTGTTGTAATTGGCGAGTTTCAGCACAATCTTGTAACTGTAGTTGATAGTCGCGAAAATGTGTTACTACATCGTCTTTTTTTTGACCACTAATATAAACAACGGCTTGAAATTTATTACTATAAGGTATGTGTGCTAATTGACCAGCACCATTTTGAGCTAAAATGATGATTGTATTATCGTGAGTGATTTGAGATAGCTGTTTAATAACTTGATGAAGTTGATGTGTTTTAACCGCGATAATGATGTAATCAAATTTAATAGTCACTTGATGATATGCGCTAACAACAATAGACGCAGGGTTACTCTTAGGACTTGAATAATAAGTTAAAGTTTTTGCTGTGCGGCCAATAAGCTGTGTATGAGGTAAGACGTTTTTAAGTTCATAAGCAAGTGTTGTACCAACAGCACCGTCTCCGATAATTGCGATAGATGACATATTATTCTTTCCTTTCAGTTAAAGTTTAATTATACTGTTTCTAATAATACTGTAAAAAGAGGATGAATAACATTGAAAACGGTAAGTCAATTATTAGATATGAAACAACAAAAAGAAAAGATTTCTATGGTTACAGCGTATGATTTTCCGAGTGCGAAACAAGTTGAGCAAGCTAACATTGATATGATACTTGTTGGCGATTCATTAGGAATGACAGTATTAGGATATGAGAGCACCGTCCAAGTGACGTTAGACGATATGATACATCACGGACGAGCAGTTCGTCGTGGTGCACCAAATACATTTGTGGTTGTAGATATGCCTATAGGAGCAGTGGGTATAGATCAAGCTCAAGATTTAAACAATGCATTAACGTTGTATCAACAAACGAATGCGAATGCCATTAAAGCAGAAGGGGCACACATTGCTGACTTTATTGTAGCAGCAACACGTATTGGTATACCTGTTGTAGCACATTTAGGATTAACACCACAAAGTGTCGGTGTCATGGGTTACAAACTGCAAGGTAGTACTAAAGCAGCAGCGCAACAATTAATTAAAGATGCTAGAAATGTAGAACAAGCAGGTGCAATAGCGTTAGTATTAGAGGCCATACCATCAGACTTAGCCCAAACAATAAGTGAACAATTAACTATTCCAGTTATCGGTATTGGTGCTGGTAAAGCTACTGATGGTCAAGTATTGGTTTATCATGACATGTTAAATTACGGTGTTAAACATCAAGCTAAATTTGTAAAACAATTTGCAGATTTTAGTGTGGGTATTAAGGGACTGCAACAATACAATGAAGAAGTTAAATCAGGTGTATTTCCATCAGAAACTCATACGTATAAAAAGAAAATTATGAATGAGGTTGAAGCGCATGACTAAATTTGTTACTTCAATACAGGACATGCAGAATATTGTTAAAGATGCCAAGAAGACACAGCAAACCATCGGATTTATTCCAACAATGGGTGCATTACATGATGGTCATTTAACAATGGTTAGACAATCAGTTAAAGATAATGATATTACCGTAGTCAGTATTTTTGTGAATCCATTACAATTTGGACCGAATGAAGATTTTGATGCTTATCCAAGACAAATAGAACAAGATACTGCTTTAGTCTCAGCAGCGGCAGCAGATTATCTTTTTTATCCATCGGTTGAAGAAATGTATCCACAATCTTTAGGTGTTGAGCTTAAAGTTGGACCATTGGCTCAAGTATTAGAGGGGGCACAACGTCCAGGACATTTCGATGGTGTAGTGACAGTAGTTAATAAATTATTTAACATTGTGATGCCAGATTATGCATATTTTGGGAAAAAAGACGCACAACAACTAGCAATCATTCAAAAATTAGTGGCAGATTTTAATCATCCAATAGAAATTATAGGTGTAGATATTGTTAGAGAACATGATGGTTTAGCTAAAAGCTCTCGTAATATTTATTTAACAGACAACGAAAGAATAGAAGCGGTTCATTTATATAAAAGTTTACAATTAGCACAAGCGTTATATCATAATGGGGAACGTCAAAGCACTATCATTATCGATGCCATAAAACATTATTTACAACAACATATAAGTGGCAGTATTGAAGAAGTTGCTATCTATAGCTATCCGCAACTGATTGAACAAACAGAAATAACTGGACAAATATTTATATCATTAGCAGTTAAGTTTTCACAAGCACGTTTGATAGATAATATAATAATTGGAGCTGAACAATAGTGAATAGAACAATGATGAATGCTAAGATTCATAGAGCACGAGTGACGGAATCAAATTTAAATTATGTAGGCAGTATTACAATTGATAGTGATATCTTAGAAGCTGTAGATATCCTGCCTAATGAAAAAGTAGCTATTGTAAATAATAATAATGGTGCACGTTTTGAAACGTATGTTATTGCTGGAGAAAAAGGTAGCGGTAAAATTTGTTTGAACGGTGCAGCCTCAAGATTAGTGGAAGTTGGAGATATAGTCATTATTATGACATATGCAGAGCTTAATGAAGAAGAAATTAAACATCATGCACCAAAAGTTGCTGTGATGAATGAAGACAATGTCATTATTGATATGATTCATGAAAAAGAAAATAATATAGTCCTATAAATATCATTCATCCATTCAACAGTTCGTTAATCTATTCAGGTTAATGGGCTGTTTTTTAATAGGTTAAAGTGTTAGTTTGAAAATTTAAGATCCAATGTTTCAGTTTGAACGCATCATCATGATTGCTATTTGAACTTTAACATTGGATTGTCTAATATTATTGCATTTGTGTGTAATCTTGACCGTGTAGCATCCAACGAACACCATATTTATCAGTGAAGGCGCCCATTTTACCACCCCAGAATTGGTCAGCTAAAGGCATTTCAACCTCAATTGAATCATGATCTTTAATTTGATTATAGAATGCTTCAACTGCATCTGCATCTTTTTGATTATTCACGTCATAGTCAACTAATAAGGAGATACCATTATTTATTTTGTCCGCTCTGCCAAATGAATCAGAACATAGTACTTTGATGCCAAGGATTTCGAATTCAGCATGCATCGTTGCTTCTTGTGCTTGTTCTTTAGACATACCAAAATGGGCTGCTTGCTCTTCACCAACGTCTAAGCGTTTAACGTCAGTTGCTCCAAATACGTCTTCGTAATATGCAATAGCTTCTTTAGAATTTTCAAAAGCTAAATAAGGAAATAATGTTGTCATGGATAGACACCTCAATATATAAATTTTTATTGCTTAACAACATCGTACTGCAAAAATGACAAAAAGTATAATTTTAAGATAAATTGCATTCAACTTATCACCTAACTTTCAATATAATAAATTTTCAAAAGTTATTTTAAGCGAAGTTATCTTGAATTATTACAATGAATTCGATATGTTGATCATAATAGGACATCAAAAAGGAGAGACATAAGATGTTAAAGAAGCTATTGGCAAACACATTTAAATTGAACAAAGAGACTCAACAGCAATATTTTGACAACTTAAGCGAAACACTATTATGGAGTTATTTAGCTTTAGGTATCTTAACTGTTGCAACAGTTATTGTGGATATTATTCGTAATCATGCGTCCATCGTCAACATTATCATGTTGTTGCTATTTGCGGCGTTAAATTTCTATATACTATTCGCTACAAAACAACATCGCAAATTTGAAATCACAGCTAAAGATGAAGAGCATTATCGTCAATTGAAAAGACTAAGTGTGCTAGCAATCATTGTAATGATGGTATGTTTTCTGACACTTAATCTTTGTCTAGGTTTAAGTTTCGATATGATACAAGGAGAAGAAGGACATGTTATAGATCGAATGATAATATCATTAATTTCGACACTATTTTTTGGGCTAATTATGTACGCTATATTTAAAATTAGGATAGGTAAATCATATTAAAATATTTTTTAAAAAATGGTCATAATTTATGAGAATTTTATATAATAAAAAGTAGAGAAAGTATGTGGAGGGAATCTAGTGATTAATGCTGAACCAATTATTAACAAAATGAAAAATCAAAAAATTAATTATGATAAAGTACTAAAAAAATTGATAGGGCAGTGGGAGAGACAAGAGCTACGTCCTAAGATTTTATTGCATAGTTGTTGTGCCCCTTGTAGTACGTATACTTTAGAGTTTTTAACACAATATGCAGATATTGCCATCTACTTTGCTAATTCTAATATTCATCCTAAAAATGAATATCTACGCCGTGCTAAAGTTCAAGAACAATTTGTGAAGGATTTTAATCACAAGACGGGTGCTAATGTTAAATATATTGAAGCGCCATATGAACCACATAAATTTATGAAAATGGTTAAAGACAAAGAATTAGCTGATGAAAAAGAAGGTGGTTTACGTTGCACAGCCTGTTTTGAAATGCGCCTAGATATCGTTGCTAAAGCAGCTGTAGAATATGGTTATGATTATTTTGGAAGTGCGATTACATTATCACCTAAAAAGAATGCCCAGCTAATTAATGAGCTAGGCATGGATGTACAAAAAATATATGATGTCAATTATTTACCTAGTGACTTTAAGAAAAGTAAAGGTTATGAACGATCAATAGAAATGTGTAATGATTATAATATTTTTAGACAATGTTATTGTGGTTGCGTCTTTGCAGCGATGCAACAAGGCATTGACTTTAAAACGATTAATAAAGAAGCTAAAGCATTTTTGGAACAGTTACCAAAATAGAGAACCTAAAAATAAAAGGTCATGCAACCGATGCTGCATGACCTTTTACTGTAAGATTACGAGTTATTTTGTCCTACTTAGATTATTGGTGACAAGGTGTTGACCGTCCCTTGCCCAACTTGCATGGCCGGAAGCATCTCTTTATGAGATGCTCTATGCTGGGTCCCTAGCCCGTCTGGCATTGCTTGTAGAATTTCTTAACGAAATTCTCGTTGACGGGTCCCTACATCATTTTATGTACGAATCTCATGATAGCTAGAGTTGCGATAACAATTGTAGTAATTAAAGAAAAGAGCTTAAATTTTTTATATTCCTTTTCGGTATCATGTTCACCTTTGTCCATCATGTCGCGTAGTTCTTGTTCAATTTCCAAGTCTAAATCGGTTTTGCGATAACCATTCAGTCCCTGACGTTCATCTTCAGTTGTCGTATCGTGTTGGGCTATATCGTGCTTACTTTGTTGTGTAGCTTGTTCGTTGTCTTTTATCTCTTTAGACATTATTAATGCCCCCATTATTCATGAAATATTAATACTCATTTGAATTGTTTATAAAAATTGTAGTTGTACTCTAACTTGAAATATTATTTTTAACGTCTAAACCAATTATATCACTGACATTGTCATAATGATGATCCTGTAAATAACGTGCGATACCCTTATTTATTTTCTTAACGATACCTGGTCCTTCAATAACCATTGAAGTATATATTTGAAGGAGTGAAGCACCATTACGCATCATAGCAATCGCATCTTCAGCACTGAAAATGCCACCAGTACCAATAATCAAGAACTTGCCATTCGTTTGTTGGTAGGCATAATTGATTAACTTTAAGTTACGTTCAAATAATGGTCTACCACTTAAGCCGCCTTCTTCAATTTTATTATCAGAACTAAGACCGTCACGCTGGCGTGTTGTATTTGCTAACATAACACCATCAAATGTTGCTGTAATAGCAGGCAACAGCGCTTTTAAACTGTCCAATGTCATATCGGATGTTAATTTTAAATAAATAGGTACATTAACTTCTTGTTCATCTTTAAATGTTGTTAATGCTTGGCATAACATTGAAAATTCATCTTTATCATGGAAATTCTGTAAATTCTCTGTATTAGGTGAACTAATATTAACAGTAAAGAATGTTACGTCATTTTTAAATGTATCTAATACTTTAATGTAATCTTGATAACGCTCAGCATAAGCTGTAGCTTTATTAACGCCAACATTAATTCCAACAGGTATGTTGTATGCGTGACGTCTTAAATTGCTTAAAGCTTTATTCATACCAATATTATTAAAGCCCATACGATTAATTAAGGCATCGTCTTCTAATAAGCGGAACATACGAGGTTGAGGATTACCAGGTTGTGGTTTAGGTGTAATACCTCCTAATTCAATCGCACCAAAACCAATATGTTCTAATGCTTTAGGAACCTCACAAGATTTGTCGAATCCTGCAGCTAAGCCAACCGGATTGTCATAATGAACTTCTTGAATGGTTTGCGCTAAGATAGGATTACGATAAGTAAATAATTGATCGACAACAGGGTACAACATAGGAAATTTCTGTAAGGTTTTTAAAGCGTCGATCGTTAATCCGTGTGCTTTTTCAGGTTCGATTTTAAAGAGTAAAGGTTTAATTAATTTATACATGTTTATGCTCCTATTTCATTATATTTGAGGCTTACTATCCTCAACTTAATATATGTGAAATATATTCTTTTAATAGACTAGCATGTAAGATGTTAATTTCCTAGTTAAAAAACAAAAGTTTTAAAAATTGACGCAAGTTTGATTCACATCTTTTGGATTAAAAGATTCATTTTAGGAAATATAATATAAGTAACGATTTATTTAGGAAGGTGTTTGTATGGATAAACAGTGGTTACAACATTTGCCATTGGAAGATGTGAAGGATATTATTCCAGTAAGTGGTGGAGATGTTAACGAAGCTTACCGAGTTGAGACTAATGATGAGACATTTTTCTTGTTAGTTCAACGTCAACGACAAGAATCATTTTATGCTGCTGAAATAGCAGGCTTAAATGAATTTGAACGTGCGAATATTACAGCACCTAGAGTGATTGCCAGTGGTGAAGTAAACGGTGACGCTTATTTAGTATTAAGTTATCTTGAAGAAGGTACAACAGGCAGTCAGCGTCAATTAGGTCAGTTAGTAGCTAAAATGCATAGCGAACAACAACAGGAAGGACGCTTTGGTTTCTCTTTACCTTATGAAGGTGGCGATATTTCCTTTGATAATCATTGGCAAAATAGTTGGAGTGATTTATTTGTCAATCAACGTATGGATCATTTGAGAGATGAGTTAATGACTAAAGGATTATGGAATGAAGAAGACAATAAAGTATATCAACAAGTTAGAACTGCGATTGTCACAGCATTAGCTAATCATCGTAGTAAACCGTCACTATTGCACGGTGATTTATGGGGTGGGAATTATATGTTTTTAACTGATGGCAGTCCAGCTTTATTTGATCCAGCACCATTATATGGAGATAGAGAATTTGATATTGGTATTACTACAGTATTTGGCGGCTTTACTAACGACTTTTATGATGAATATAACAAGCATTATCCATTAGCAAAAGGTTCAGAATATCGCTTGGAATTTTATCGTTTGTATTTATTAATGGTTCATTTATTAAAATTTGGAGATATGTATCGCTCAAGTGTAGAGCATTCAATGGCTACAATTTTACAACAAGCATGACTAGTTTTGATATAAATAAATGCAAATCATGGTTGATGTAACTCTGCTGTAATTTATAAAGATAATAAATAGTAAACACCCTTGAAAGTATACTTATAAAGTACTACTGCAAGGGTGTTTATTTAGGTTCTATAATAAATCGGACTGATAAAGAATGTTTAGTTATTTTCTATTAGTCCGATTTTTGTATTTTGAATATGAAAAAAGCGCAATTATCTCTATAATTAAGGTTCTCTAAATTTTAAACTGATAAACAAAAATGAATAATTTAAAACAATTATGTTTCAGCCAATTTGAGAGAGGACCGTTTATTTCTAGTTACTTAAAGTTTAGTTCTAACATGGTCAAGCTCAGACTAATTGTTAAATCATAGCTACTATAATTTGAAATCGCATCATTTTATAGTGACTATGTTACAACATGATTATTTATTTAGATGAGGTAATAATGCTAAGGCATTGTTATAAAGCATGTTTTTCTTCATAGCATCATCAACCATATTTGTTTGTTCAAGTTCATTAGCTAACATTGTCACAACTTGATCTGTCGTATAAGGTGCATCAGAGCCATAAACAATTTTGTTAGGATCGACACATTGTAAAATATTTTGTAGTTGATAAGGAAGGACTTTACCAGCTAAATCAAAGTATAGACGATGCATGACTTGTTCTATATCATCTGGTTGTTTACCAACAGCAAACATTTTATTTCCTAGGTTAATACGTTGTGCAATGATAGGTAATAGTGCACCACCATGAGGTACAATCCATTTAATATTAGGATATTTACTGAAAACATTTTTTTGGCTCATATAAATGATGGTACGTGTCGTATCAAAAATGAATTCCATTAATGGTGGTAATATTTCCTCGGACATCACTTTAATATTAGGCTTTGGTTCATTCGGATGTATTGCAACAACAGCATGACGTTCATTTAATTTGTGCATCACAGCATCTAACTGATCTTCGCCAAGGTAAATGCCACGTGCATTAGTAGGTAACGTAAAGCCGACAGCATGCTGATGATCTAGCGCGTCATCTATCATTGCTATACTTTCATCGACTAACGGTAGTGGTAACGTCGCAAAAAAGCCAATTTTATCGGCATGTTGTTGCGCAATGTCAGCAGCATAATGGTTCACTTCATCAGCTAACTTAAGCATTTCTTTATCAGGTGCTGCACTAATATGAGGACTAGAAATAGATAGAACACCATAATCAATATCTAATTTTTCCATTAAAGCTAAATAATCTTGTGGTGAAAATGGTGGTGTAGCTACACCGTCTCCTTTACCATCAAAATAATCGTCTAAGAATTTATTGAATCCTGGAGATAGGTAGTGTGCATGTAAATCAATTTTTTTCATTAGTAAAATCTTCTTTCTTTATCAATATTGTAATTATAACAACTCGTTATTTGTTAGTTGTAAAGCTATAACTATTGTGCTGTTAACCAGTCATTAAGCTCGTTGTAGTAAGCATTCACTTCGTCAGGACGATCAATGCCTTGTAAGTCATGATTAACACTATAGCCAATTGAGTTTAATATATAAGATAAGCACGCATAACTTGAACGATATTGTTGAAACTCACTATCAGGTATATCAATTTGACTAGGTGTTACAGGTACTAAACTATCTTTCTCATAAATACATTCTAAACGTGTAATAAACCACTTGTCGTTACTATTTTTTTCAAGGCAATAGGCGAGTTGAGCATCAGAGTTCAAATCCATTAATGTATCTTTAATTGTCGTACGCATTTGAATAGAAGCTTCCATTAAAGCAACTGCTTTAGTCCCATTAATCCAAATATGTGTGCTGTGAATTTTGTGTGGTGCATAGCGGTTCATTTCTTTTGAAGCTTGGACAAATTGCTCACCATTACCTTTGAACCATGAAATATTAATATAAGAATCTTTAGCAAAGCATGTTGTCATAGCATCCCATAGTGAATGATCACGACAAAAGCGTTCGAATTGAATCACTTCTTCAATATTTGCTTTATCCATTAAATCATCTGTTGAATGGAATTGGTTTCTAGTAAATAACATTATGATCATCTCCGTAATTAAATAATAAAGAGCGAGGATAGCACAACAAAATATGCGTTGTGACCTCGCTTAATTTATAACTTGATTAACCCCACATTTTTAATAATACTTCAGCAAAGCCTTCAGGTTTCTGAATGTAACCTAAGTGACCACCTGGAATATCTACAATAGGAATACCAGTCTGTTCATGTATATAGAAGTTAACCTCTTGAGGGAAGGAACCTTTGGAATCTGTCCCATTTAGTAAAGTAATTCTATCTTTATATTGGCGTAAATCTTCTATAGTAATATCTGATGATGTGTATTGACTAATTTCATATTTAAACCAGCCAATCATCTCTTCGTAACGTTTTTTATTGTCTGCATCATTGCTTGATTGTGCTGGTTTAGACATATATTGTTGATCAATGGCACTAATGTGCAATGCTTCTCCAAAGACTTTCATTGCTGCAGGCATACTGTCATTAACAGCAATATCAATAATCTCGTTATTTTTATCTTGCCAGTATTTTGCATCTGGTAAGAATGTGTTGATAGGTGGTTCGTGGAATGCGATTTTTTTAACAACTTCTGGATAGTCTTTTAAGACGTGCATGGCTACAATAGAACCTGAACTTGAACCAAGAACGTAAACAGGTTCATCAGATAAATGTTTAGCTAATTCAGCGATGTCTTTAGCATCACGTTTAACGCGATAATCATCATGTGGATTAGCAATGGATTCTGGTCGAGGTGCTGTTAAGTCGCTTGCACCATAACCGCGACGGTCAACAGCCACTACTGTGAAATGTTCTTTTAATTGTTGAGCAAGAGGTACATAAATATCTCCAGTACCATTCGCTCCTGGGATTAAGATTAATATAGGACCTTGTCCGATTTTATGATAACGCAGTGTTGCGCCTTGTAATTGTAATTCTTCCATAAATGCTTCCTCCATTTAGACGCTAAATTTATTCTAAACCTAATAATTTAGCACCATTTTTATAACTAATTTTCTCTTTTTCATCCTCAGTTAAACCTAAAGTATCTAAGAAAGTACCCAAATTACTTGGTTCAATATATGGATAATCTGCTGCATATAAAATGCGATCAACACCAAATTCGTGTTTCACTAAGTCAAATTGAGGTTTCGTTAACATACCACTAGGTGTGATATAGAAATTATTTTTGAAGTAATAACTAATAGGATGTTTTAAATGATCTGCAAACAGAATGTCATCCATACGTTCTAAGAAGAATGGTACAAATTCTCCCCAGTGACCAATAATAATATTTAGTTTTGGATAGCGATCCAGGATACCGGCTAATACGAGATGAATGGCATGAATACCAGTATCTATATGCCAACCATAACCGAAACAGGCAAATGTTGCTGCTGTTACATCAGGATAGTTACCTTTGTAATAAGCTTGGTAAACATCGCTAGTGACAGGTGATGGATGTAAATAAATAGGTGCATTAAGTGCTTCAGCTGTTTTAAATAAGTCGTCATAGTCATCTTGGTCTAAGAAACCGCTATTAGGGTGCCCCATAATTAAAGCACCTTTGAAACCTAATTCAGTCATACAACGTTTCAATTCATCAACAGCTGCTTGTGGTTCGTTTATTGGTAACGTCGCAAAACCAACGAAACGGTCAGGGTATTTTGTAATATAATCATGTAACGTATCATTTGCTTGACGACAAAGATCAATAGCCTGTTGGCCTTTTAAGTTAGATGGTGCCCCATTACCATATGATAGTACTTGCATTTGAACATCTTGCTCATCCATGAACTTAATACGTTTATCATGATGTGTAATGTCATCGGTATCCGTAAAACCAGATTTTTGTTCTAGACCTTCAAGCATAGTTTGCATTGGTACACCATTAGGGTCTTGTGACATATATTTCATCGTTTGTTGTTGAATATCATTAACAACATAATGTTCTTCGAAATTAATACTTTTCATGACAAGTCCTCCTATGAGCCTGTGAAATAAGGCGTTTTACACTTGAAATTAAAAATTTGGCAGTAACTGTCTGGTTTTTAAAACGTCGATTTATCAACGTTTTGAAAACCTAGTCAGTCTTGCCGGGGTGGAAGGGACCCAACACAAAAAAACTGGTTAGTCAGTTTTTTCAGACAATGCAAGTTGGGCAAGGGACCCGTCATCAAAAATCCATGTGTGGATTTTACTTTAATGTGCAAGACGGGCATCTACGAAATAAATTTTATTTCTGTCCCACTCCCTTGCAGTTTAATTTAATGTATTTTGCATATAAATATTTAGTAAGATTCTATATATTGTTGTCATTATCGCATCACCTTGTACAGTAAGTAGCAACGACTAACAAATTACCAAGGCACCGTACCATTATCATCTATAAATGTGCCAGTTGGTCCGTGCTCATCAATCGTTGCAAGTTCAATGATAGGCTTAATACCTTCAGACGCTGGTTTCGCATTATTACTGAAATCACCAACTAAGTCAGTATTAGTTGATCCTGGATCAGCAGCATTAACTTGCATATTTGGTAAACCTTTCGCATATTGTAACGTTAACATTGTTACTGCTGATTTAGATGAGCAATATGCTAGAGAATTCACTTGTGATTCAGCAGTCTCTGGATTAGTAACCATACCGAATGAACCTAAGCCACTACTTACATTAACAACGACAGGTTGTTCAGATTTTTCTAATAGTGGAATGAAAGTGTTCATCATACGCACAATACCGAAGACGTTCGTATTATAAACCTTTTCAATATCTCTTGGCGTGATGTCGGCTGGAGCAGCAAATTGTCCAGAAATACCAGCATTATTAATTAAGATATCAAGGTGACCTTCTTTTTGGGCGATCATATTGTAAGCATTAGTAACTGAATAATCACTTGTAACATCTAATTGAACATAGTGAACACCAAGTTCTTGTGAGGCTTGTTGTCCACGTTCGTCATTACGTGAACCAATATATACTTTATAACCTAGGTCTTTAAGTGCTTTAGCACTTTCATAGCCTAGCCCTTTATTTCCACCAGTAATTAACACAATTTTAGTCATTACTTGTCACCTCATCTGTATAGTAAATTTGTAATAAAAATGCCTTGTATTGATCTATTGATAGTGTCCTATCTTCTCTTTGAAACTCAAAAATTTGAGTGGATAATGAATGAATCAGCATATCTGCTTTAAATGTTGCGAATTGAGTATCGAGTTTGTCAAAAATTGAATAATAAAAATTAAATAATTGTTGATAAAACTTACTTTGGAAAAAGCGTGTTTTATTTTTATTTTGTTCAATACAATGTAGCAATGATTGGTTATCTACTTTGAATTGCAATAATAACGTTAATGAAGCATCTAAAATATCGTATGCAGAATGATATTGATGTTTAGTTTGATATAATTTAGTTAAAAAATCATCGACATCTCTTTGGATTAAGCTATAACACAAATCACCTTTGTCTTTAAAATGACGATAAAGTGTTCCCATACCCACACCTAATTCTTTAGCAATACGATTCATACTCACATTATTGACGCCTTCTTCATTGAAAAGTTGAAGGGCAGTTTCTTCTATGCGTTGCCGATTCTCTATAGCGTCTTTGCGCAAAACATCACCTTCTTAAATTAGTTTAAATTGACAAACGGATAACTCTCCGTTTATTATAAAACGTGTTATAACAGATATCAATTAATATGACATAATAAAGAAGTGAACTGATTAATAGAAAGAAGTGATTGTATATGTCATTAAATAAAGAACAGATTCGTATTACTAAAGATGAGTTACAAGCGCATTTTCGTGATGCTACATTAACTACTGAAGATATAGCACAACAATTAAAGATTTCTCCTGCTGAAGTAGAAAAAGTATTAGCAATGGAATCACCAAGAGGTATTTTCGGTAATAAATTACAACGTTTTATTCATCTTGTATGGGATGTCAGAGACGTTATCAATGACAACATTAAAGCGCAAGGACAACAACCAGAAGAATATACGTACTTAAAGGGAAATAAAGAAGATTATTGGTTTTTAAGATAAAGATGGGAAGAGATTGCATGAGAAGTATTTTAGTTATTGGGGCAACTGGTAAACAAGGGAATGCAGTTGTTAAGCAATTATTGACTGACGGTTGGCATGTTAACGCATTAACACGAGATAAACATAATGATAAATTAACAACGATTAATCATCCTGAATTAACAATTGTTGAAGGTGATTTAAGTAATGAAGACAGTTTAAAACAAGCGATGGTTGGACAATATGGTCTTTATAGTGTGCAACCCATTATCAAAGAAGATGTTAGCGAAGAATTAAGACAAGGTAAAATGATTATTGATTTAGCACAAGACCAAAACATTCAACATGTCGTCTATAGTACAGCTGGCGGTGTTAATCGTGATCGTACGGGACCACATTTTGAGGCTTTAGCACAAATAGAAGATATGCTCAGTGCGTCTTCATTGAATTACACTATAATTAAGCCATCATTTTTTATGGATAATTTTTTGCGTATTACTAAAGTAGAAGATAATAGTATAACGATACCTGAATTTATAGCACCGGAAGTTAAATTTGCGATGATATCTTCTATTGATATTGCTAAGATTGCAGCAGAAGTGTTTAATCATCCTGAACAATATAACCATCAAGCGATTGAAATTGCTTCTGATGAATTAACATTGAATGAAGTTGTTGATACTTTTAGTGCAGTAACAGGTAAAGATACGCATATTGAAGGTGAGTTTGTAAGTGGTACTGCTGAAAAAAGTTGGTTACAAGATAAAGGGTATGTGGTTGATTTTGAAATGATGTCTCAAATGAATCCTCATAAACTCACTTTGGCACAATGGATTAAAGAAGTTGGATTTTAAAAAGGAGAAATAATGATGATTCAAGGAATGTGGTTTAATCTACACGTAGCAAATCTTGATAAGAGCGAAGCGTTTTATCGTGCACTTGGTTTTGAAATTAAGAAGAATCCTGATATGTTTGATAAAATGCTAGGTATTGCTATCGGTGATACAACAGTGATATTAATTGAAAATAATCACTTCGAAAATGTTAGTCAACAAAATGTTGTCACTATGCCAAATGAAGTGATGATTTCATTGGGTGTGAAGACGAACGAAGAAGTAGATCAATTAGTAGCTAAAGTGAAGCAAGCTGGAGGTATTGTGATACAAGAACCTACGGTAAGCCAAGGTTATTATGGTGCTATGTTTAAAGATTTAGACGGTCATCATTTTAATTTCTTAGTTTGTTAATAAAGGTAACATAAGAAAAAGGCTCGCAAATGGTGATTATTGTCATCATTTTGCGAGCCTTTATATTATGTCATTATGAGTTATTGTTGCACATTACCATATTGTTCACGTAAGTCGTAAACTTTATCTGGTGTAACATCTTGTCCAAGTGGATCAACAACTTTCATAGTAGAGAATGTTGTTAGTACTTGTCCTCTGATCATTTTCAAGTAGTCTTGTCTCAAGTCATGTTGTTCTTGTTTTTCAGCTGTTGTTAATGGTTGTACTTTTTCTTTATTTGCTAGTGCGTTAATTCTATCTAAAATTTTCATATTATTATTTCCTCCTAATGATCATGTGTTTGGAAGTGCGGTACAATATAGGTTCCGACTTCATCCATCATGTCTTCCAATGTTCTATTGTTATTTACAAATCGTAAAATAATATGATTTGTATTAATTGATTCGTATGCTTTTAATGTTTGTAGTAAGGCGTGACGACCTAAACGATAACCATTAGGTATTGGTTTAATACGTTCATTAGGGTCAGTTGATAAATCAATTGCCAATACATTTATAAATGGTTTGAAATGTTCGGTGCCACTATGCCATTCAGTTGCTAATTTCTTTTGATCTTGAAAATGTTGAGCATAAAACAACCAACCATCCATATGTTGTTGAATCCATGACATATCTTGTCGTGAATAGCCAGTCGCAAACATAGGGATATTATGATGTTTGGGTAATACTTGTAAACCAGCATCTTCTGTTAATTCAACAAGAGAATTTGAAATATGTGGTGAATGCTCTTGCCATAATGCTCTCATTGAAGCGATAGCAGTTTGATAGTGTGTTGTTAATTGTTTGTCATCAATGTTAAATGCTGGGAATTCAAAAGAACGATCTCCAGTTGCCATACCTAATAGTAAACGTTCATGAGATATTAAATCTAACGAAGCAGCAGCTTTTGCTACGTGGATTGGATGACGTAAAGTAGCAACAATGCTTGCAGTTCCTAAAGCTATGTTATTTGTAAAAGCACTTAGGTAACTTAAAAAGACAAATGGGTCATAATTAGGTGTAATGTTGCCTAAATGTGGACTATATAATGGGTTATCACGTACAAATAAACTAGCGAAACCTAATGACTCAGCGTGCTGTGCCAAACGTGCTTGTGTATCGAAAGACAAATCCTCATGTTGTTGATCGAATGGTATAGATAAACCTAAAGTTAATTTATGATTATGAAATGTTCTGTTGAATCCCTCGTGCTCGGCAATGTCGCTCACGTCAATCCCTCCTTTTTAAGTATTAAACAACGCCTGTTATTTATACAACATTTGTTGTTTAGATATACTATACTACTACCAAGACCATTTGCCAACTAACATGCTCGCAACTTATGTTGCCTAAGCAACAAAAGTAGCAAACTGTTGTTTAGAGATAAAAAAGCA
Organism: Staphylococcus simiae; assembly: GCF_002902085.1. Taxonomy (GTDB): domain Bacteria; phylum Bacillota; class Bacilli; order Staphylococcales; family Staphylococcaceae; genus Staphylococcus; species Staphylococcus simiae. Next base: position 18,955 of record NZ_PPQR01000055.1, on the reverse strand, counting down.
ACTGATCCATAATATCAAAGGAAGATTCCTTCCAATAAAGTATGAATCAGTTGTACAGTTTAGTTTATTAAAAAGTTTATGCTTACTATATAACTATAATTGTGTAATGTGTTGAATTAAGAATGGTAAATTATGATTAATAAAAGTTTCTGGTGTATCTTTACTTGTATGCAAGTAATGCAACGCTAGTCCGGAGATGCCAGCAGCTAAAAAGCTCGCACTGTTAACAATAATGTCTCGTGGTTGTTCTGGATAACTGTTTTCTAGCATGATAGCAAAGATATCTTCTAATTCATTATTGATACGTTGTTGTGCTTTATGGCAAAAAATCTCACTATTTAGTTTGCAAAATTGTTGTACATCAATCATGTATTTAGCAATTGAAATAAAGATATTACGTAATATCTCTTCATTAATAACTTCTGAAATATTTAGATTATCATTGAGATCTTTAAGAATAGTTACAGATAATGTGTAGTCGAGAATATCGTCTTTATCGGTAAAGTGAGCATAAAATGTTGCACGATTGACAGTTGCTTCATCTGTAATATTTTTCACAGTGATTTGGGACATCCTTTTTTCTCGAGAAACCTTTTGAAAGGCATCTACAAGTAATTGCTTTGTTCTAATAATTCGTGGATCAATTGTTTCACTTTCCATCATTTGTCACCTATCTAACATATGTTGATTTAATTAATAGTTAAATTATCGAATGCTTAGCAAGGAAAGTCAACATAAAAGCACGACTGACTAACGTAACATACTAAGGCGGAGAGGCTAGACAGTCATTAATATTGAATGATGTCACAGAAAATTAATCGTCTTTCTTCTATATTATATTGTATTTTTAGCAATTAGACATTTCTCCCTAGAGAGCAATTAAATATAATAACAATAATTAGTAGTATTATGTATTTCGTTGACACAAAATTTTTGAAAATATTATCTAAATATTCAGAATTTTATGGTATACTATTGCTCATAGTCTTAGGTTATTTATAATGTTGCAAGCTTAAATATAACAACATCGGCATGCACATCTTAGAATTTATGCTTGTAGTGTAATAACTTAAGGCTCTTTTTTTATACATACTAGATTTTTAATAGTGACATGGAGGGATGATTTATGACTTCAATCAAAACCATCACACCTAAAGACTTTGTTTTTAGAGTGTTATCAGGTGTAGCTATAGGGATTGTTGCTGGATTAGTTCCAAATGCAATTCTAGGAGAAATATTTAAATATTTTATGCATGACTATCCAATTTTTAAAACGTTGTTAGGTGTAGTTGTTGCTATTCAATTTACAGTACCAGCATTAGTTGGTGCGTTAATAGCAATGAAGTTTGATTTGACACCTTTAGCGATTGCTGTTGTAGCCAGTGCAGCATATGTAGGTAGCGGTGCTGCACAATTTAAAAACGGTGTTTGGGTCATTACTGGTATTGGGGACTTAATTAACACAATGATAACTGCAGCAATTGCAGTATTAATCATATTATTGATTCAGCACCGTGTTGGTAGTATGGCATTGATTATCTATCCAACAGTTGTTGGTGGAATATCTGCCACAATAGGTATTCTTATATTACCTTATGTAAGATTAATCACTACTGGTATTGGTAATATGATTAATAGTTTTACAGAACTACAACCTATTTTAATGAGTATTTTAATTTCAATGGTATTTAGTTTTATTATTATTTCGCCATTATCTACTGTGGCTATAGCGATTGCTATTGGTATCGCGGGACTAGCAGCAGGATCATCCTCTATAGGAATTGCAGCAACTGAAGCGGTACTTATTATAGGTACAAGCAGAGTGAATCGTTTAGGTGTTCCACTATCAGTATTTTTTGGTGGTGTAAAAATGATGATGCCTAATATGGTGAAATATCCAATTATTATGCTACCTATATTAACCACAGCCATTATTTCAGGACTAATGTCAGCACTAATAGGTATTTATGGAACGAAAGAATCTGCAGGATTTGGTTTCATAGGTATGGTAGGGCCAATCAATGCATTTAAATTTATGCATGTTGATTCTGCATGGTTAAGTTTATTACTCATTGTTATTGCATTTTTTGTAGTACCATTTGCTACTGCTTTCATTGCAGATATCATTTATCGTAAAATTTGCCGACTTTATACTAATGATATCTTTAAATTTATGGGCTAATTAAAAAAACTTTGAACAGTAAGAGTGATATTAGGAATAACTAGAGATAAAAAGTACTTTATCTATAATATAAACGTAATGAGTCTTGCCAAAGTAGGATGACCACATAAATTTTTTGATAAATGATGTCAGTTACGTATCTTTAATAAATTGTTTTCAATAAGACAGCAGTCTAAAATATCTAGATTGCTGTTTTTTGTATTTTTAATGTAAAAAGGGTACGAAAAATCGATAATGATAAAAGTCAGAACTATTACAGTGATGTAACAAAAACACAATCTGTAATATTACATAGTTGTAGAAGTTGAGTGGCATATTGTTATTTTGTTATGAAATGACAAGCTTTTTAAGGGGAATATAGATATTTAGGTGTAAAATTTGCATGTTACGGTATAAAACAATTGTATTTCAACATTACAAAACGACTGTGATATTGTAATGTTTTGTAAACCCAGCGTAATTTACAAAGGTTTTTTTTATGATATAGTGAATACCGTTGAAAGAAATAAGAACACATTTTAATTAAAGCACTACGACAAATTAACATTAAAAATAACAATCAAACATAAAAGATACAATTATTATTGGAGGATTTATTATTATGAAAAAGACAATTATCGCATCATCATTAGCAGTAGCATTAGGCGTAACAGGTTATGCAGCAACTTCAGGTCATCAAGCACATGCAGCAGAAACTAATGTTGACCAAGCACACTTAGTAGACTTAGCACATAACCACCCAGAACAATTAAATGCAGCTCCAATCCAAGATGGTGCATATGATATCCATTTCGTACAAGGTGGATTCCAATATAACTTTACTTCAGACGGTCATACTTGGGCTTGGAGTTATGATGTAGCTAATGGTCAAACTACAAGCTTCGCAACTACAGCAGCTCAAGGTACTACTGACTACTCAGCTTCATACAATCAAGAAGCTACAACTACTCAAGCAGTAAGCAACAATGCTCAATCAAGCAATGCTAACGTTGAAACAGTTTCAGCTCCATCAGCTAACTACACAACAAGCACAGCTTCATCAAGTTCAGTTAGATTAAGTAACGGTAACACTGCAGGAGCAATTGGTTCATATGCAGCTCGAATCATGGCTCAACGTACGGGTGTTCCAGCTTCAACTTGGGAAGCAATTATTGCTCGTGAATCAAATGGTCAAGTAAATGCTCACAACCCATCAGGTGCTTCAGGTTTATTCCAAACAATGCCAGGCTGGGGGCCAACTAACACAGTTGACCAACAAATCGATGCAGCAGATAAAGCATTCAAAGCACAAGGTTTAAGTGCTTGGGGAAAGTAATTCCACTATCATATTAATTAGCAAGACAAAGTCCTTTCCAAAGAACATTGGGGAGGGCTTTTTTTAGTTCAATTTTAATTCACAATATTGTATGGATGATTATGGTTCTCTATTTCCTACGATTAGTCAAGTGCTTATAAATAAAATAAGCATTACTAAATTAAACCGTTCAATTTAATTTTTTTGAATAAGGTGTTAAACTATATTTGGTTGTACGTTTGGCTAATGTGGCGACATTTGATAATCGTACAATTTCTGATTCATTACTAAATAATGAATCGATTTATACAAGCGACGACGGCAGTCTTATGAGATTTCTCATTAGGCTGCTTTCTTAGTTTATAATAATAATCGATGACATGATTATCAAAATGATGTGGTTCTATAATAAATTCGGTTGATAAGATAATTTGACAATGAGTCACTATAAATTAACCGCCATCTAGTTAAATTGAACGAATAAACAGTTGCCTACTATATTATTTGAAAATTAGAAAAATAATGAATATTGGTTAATTTAATTAATGAATCTAAAACATATATGTTAATTTTTAAAATATTATGATATGCTACAGATTAGATAAATAGTAAATGGAGCGTTCATATATGGATACAAAAGACTTTAAACGTTTAGAAAAAATATATGCTCCTCGATACTTACCAGGTTTAGATGGTTTGAGAGCCTTTGCAGTTATTGGAATTCTTATCTATCATTTGAATGCACAATGGTTGAGTGGAGGATTTTTAGGTGTAGATACATTTTTCGTTATATCTGGTTACCTAATAACAAGTTTATTACTTAGTGAATATTATCGAACAGGAACGATTAATTTAATAGAGTTTTGGAAGAGACGATTAAAACGCTTAATTCCAGCAGTGCTATTCTTAATTAGTGCAGTACTTATTTTTACATTATTATTTAAACCTGAGCTCATTATACAAATGAAAAAAGATGCTATTGCAGCGATCTTTTATGTATCTAACTGGTGGTACATTGCTCAAAATGTAGACTATTTCAATCAATTTGCTATTGAACCATTAAAACATTTATGGTCCCTAGCAATCGAAGAACAATTTTATGTCTTTTTCCCACCTATATTATTATTACTATTACATAAATTAAAACCAAGAAAAATTATACAAACTTTATTTATTATTTCAGTTATCTCATTAGTATTGATGATCGTCATTCATTTAATGACTGGTGATAACTCACGTGTCTATTTCGGTACTGACACGCGATTACAAACGCTATTGTTAGGTTGTATTCTAGCCTTTGTTTGGCCACCATTCTCTTTGAGAAAAGATGTAGTAAAGAAATCGATTGTGTCACTAGATATAGTAGGAACGATTGGCTTTATAGCCTTACTCACATTGTTCTTTATAGTTGGTGATCAAGATCAATGGATTTACAATGGTGGGTTCTATATTATTTCAGGATTTACCTTGGTGATTATTGCTACAGCGGTACATCCATCAAGTATCTTTGCTAAATTTTTAAGTATGAGGTTATTTATCTTTATAGGTAAACGCTCATATAGTTTGTACTTATGGCATTATCCAATTATTGTCTTTATGAATAGTTATTATGTACAAGGTCAAATTCCTGTCTATGTATATCTGTTAGAAATTATACTAACATTTGCCATGGCTGAATTGTCATATCGCTTTATTGAAACACCTATACGTAAAAAAGGTTTTAAAGCATTTACTATTAAACCTAAACAGCTTAATAAATTTATGAGAACTGTAGTTGTCATTGTGCTGTTAGTACCATCATTAATTGTATTAAGCGGTCAATTTGATGCTTTAGGTAAGCAACATGAAGCACAAAAGAAAGAAAAGAAAACAGAATTTAAAACAAACAACAAGAAAGTGACTAAAAAAACACCTGCCAAATCGGATAAAACGCCAACTAAAAATGGCAAAGTAGACGTCTCTAAAATGTCTCCATTATTAATCGGGGATTCAGTGATGGTTGATATTGGGGATGTCTTTACTGATAAAGTACCAAATGCACAAATTGATGGTAAAGTAGGTCGTCAATTAGTTGATGCTATTCCGATTATTAAGTCTCAATATCAGGACTATTCGAAAAAAGGTCAAAGTGTCATCGTGGAATTAGGTACTAATGGAGAATTTACCAAGGATCAATTGAACGAGTTATTAGATAGTTTTGGTAAAGCGGATGTTTACTTAGTTTCTATCAGGGTACCTAGAAATTATGAGAGTAATATCAATAAATTGATTTATGATGCTGCTAAAAAACGTTCAAACGTACATTTAGTAGATTGGTATAAAGCATCTGGTGGACACCCAGAATATTTCGCTTACGATGGTATTCATTTAGAATATTCAGGAGCGAAAGCATTAACTAATTTAATCGTTAAAACAATAGAAGAACACGAAAAAACAGCAAAATAATATTACACACCAAACATTTAAAATATTACAATGCACAAGTTTAATTCTTGTAATTAGCATAGTTATTTTGAATGATTTGGTGTTTTTTAATACTTTGAAGTCTGCTGTGTGGCGTTTTTGAATTATTTGAATATTTAGATGATAAACATTACAGTAACAAAGTGATTATTAGAATCAAGTTACAATCTGATAACAAGGCACACAAGTACTTTGTTTTTTGTTATAGTTTGTCTTGTTGAAAAAACAATGAAATATATGGTTTTGTTGTTTGATTAAATTGAAAAAATAAAATATTAACATTATAAGGTCTTGAGAGACTTTCGATAATATAAACTGTTTTAAATTATTAGGAGGATATTTACTTATGAAAAAAATCGCTACAGCTACTATCGCAACAGCAGGATTCGCTACAATCGCATTTGCAGGACATGACGCACATGCGGCAGAACAAAATAACGCAGGCTATAACCCAAATGATGCACAATCATATAGTTACACTTATACAATTGATGCACAAGGGAATTATCACTATAAATGGACTGGTAACTTCGATCCAAGTCAAGTAGAACAAAACAACACAAACTATTACTATAACAACTATGGTTATACTAATTACAACAATTATAACAATTATAATAACTATAGCTATAATTACAATAACTACAACAGCTATAATAATTATTCACAAAACACTAACAACTACAATAATTACAGCAACTATAACTATTCATACAATAATCAAGCATCTTCAAACAATCAACGTACTGGTGGTTTAGGTGCAAGCTATAATGCAACAAGTAATAACGTTCACGTTACATCAACTTCTGCACCATCATCAAATGGACAATCAGTATCTACTGGTAACGGATCAGCTAACAACCTTTATACTTCAGGTCAATGTACATATTATGTATTCGACCGTGTAGGTGGTAAAATTGGTTCTACTTGGGGCAATGCTAATAACTGGGCAAACGCTGCAGCTAGATCTGGTTATACAGTAAATAATACACCAGCTGCTGGAGCAATCATGCAAACAACTCAAGGTGCGTATGGTCACGTTGCATATGTTGAAAGCGTTAATAGTAACGGTTCAGTTAAAGTATCAGAAATGAACTATGGTCATGGTGCTGGAGTTATAACATCACGTACTATCTCAGCTAGCCAAGCTAGTTCATATAATTACATTCACTAATTCGAAATCGATAATATGATGACAACGTCAATGTTCTCTTTTCACAGAGGATGTTGGCGTTTTTTTAATGTTCTCTATTTTTTAGAACTGATAAAAAGCGAATAATTTTAAATAAAAATTAATTATGTATCAGTCCGATTTGTTAGAAAACCTTTTTTAATATCTTTTAATCATGCTGTCGACGGTTTGAATAACTAATAATTAGGGAATTAAATATAACGTTATATGATTTAACTAAATATTAGAAAGTTGTTTGAATTAATGAAAAAATCAATCAAATTAATTAAGTTAATCGTTTTACATAGTATTTATTGGTCTTCAGTACAACTTATTATTGCTCATGTTGGAACTTATATACCACGTCAATTTTTTGTTAAACATCACTATTGGTTCAACAATTTTAAATTTGAACAGCGAGGAAAGTTTTGGCAAAGCCGTTTTAAAGTTCATCTATGGAAGAAATTGATTCCAGAGGGTCAAAAATTTAATTCTAACATATATAATAAGAAACATTTAACAGCGTACGATTCGAATACTGTAGAAACCATGATCGTAGAAACGGAGCGGGCGGAACTCATACATTGGTTATCTATATTACCTGTAGTTATTTTTGTTTATACACCTAACTATTTGAAAATAATTAATGTACTGTATGTGCTCATCGTTAACCTACCTATTATTATAGTACAGCGATATAATCGTCCAAGATTACGACGTATATTACGTTTGAGAACTTTAAGGGGTGACTGAAAATGAAAAAAATAATTGTTATTGGTGGTGGATTAGGTGGTATTTCTGCAGCAATTCGCATGGCACAAAATGGTTTTGATGTTAAATTATTTGAACAAAATAAACACATAGGTGGTAAAGTGAATCGTTTAGACAAAGATGGCTTTGGTTTTGACTTGGGGCCTTCAATTTTGACAATGCCATATATTTTTGAACAACTTTTTACTTATAGTAATAAACGTATGTCAGATTACGTGGATATTCGTCGTCTGCCATTACAATGGAGAAGTTTCTTCCCTGACGGACAAGTGATTGATTTGTATGAAGGTATTGCTAATACATTAATGCATAATAATCATTTAACTGAACAAGACGCAAGAGAACTGTCAGATTATCTAGAATATAGTCGTAAAATACATCGAGTGACAGAAAAAGGTTATTTTAATGTAGGTTTAGATAACTTGACTGAGATTATTAGATATCATGGACCATTACATGCACTCATAGCGTATGACTATTTTCATACGATGCAACAAGCGATTGATAAACGTATCAGTAATCCATATTTAAGAGAAATGTTAGGTTATTTTATTAAATATGTAGGTTCATCATCCTATGATGCACCAGCCGTCTTATCGATGTTGTTCCATATGCAACAACAACAGGGTTTATGGTATGTCGATGGTGGCCTTCATCATTTAGCCAATGCTTTAGAAAGGTTAGCACTTGAAGAAGGTGTTGATATTCATACGGGTGTGAGTGTTGATAATATTCAAACTTATCACCGACGTGTGACAGGCGTAAGGTTAAGTAACGGTAAAGTATATGATGCAGATTATATTATTTCTAATATGGAAGTCATACCAACTTATAAATACTTACTACATCTTAATCAACATACGATAGACAAATTGGAAATGACATTTGAACCAGCAAGTTCAGGATTAGTATTACATTTAGGTGTTGATTGTCGCTATCCGCAATTAGCACATCATAATTTCTTCTTTTCCCAAGATTCAAAATTTAATTATCAGCAGGTATTTCATGATAAAGTCTTGCCTGATGACCCAACAATATATCTTGTTAATACTAATAAAACTGATTCAACACAAGCGCCAATAGGTTATGAAAATATTAAAGTATTACCTCATATTCCTTATATTCAAGATCAGCCATTTGACAAAAAAGATTATTTGAAGCTTAGAGATAGAGTGTTAAATAAATTGGAAAAAATGGGATTAACAGATTTAAGGCAGCATATTGTCTTTGAGGATATGTGGCTGCCTGAAGATATCGAAGCACACTATCGTTCGAATCGTGGAGCAATATATGGTGTTGTAGCAGATAAAAAGAAAAACAAAGGGTTTAAATTTCCGAAAGAAAGCCAGTATTTTGACAATTTGTACTTTGTTGGTGGCTCAGTTAATCCTGGTGGAGGAATGCCAATGGTTACATTAAGTGGTCAACAGGTCGCGGATAAAATTATGCAAATTGAAAATAATGAGATGGTGTGACGTGGATGAAACGGATTAGTCGAATACTAACATTTTTAACTACGATATCAATCGCTTGCGGCTCAATCATTTTTAATAGAAGACATGTTATAAGCAAAGCATTTGTCAAAGATTTTAGTAAGTCTTTAACAGTTATTATCCCAGCTAGAGATGAAGCTGAGCGCATTGTTAAGCTACTCCAATCATTGCAGAAACAGACATATCCTCATGAAATCATTGTCATGGATGACGGTTCTACAGATCAGACAGTAGACATTGCTAAACATTATGGTGCAACTGTTTATTCAGTAGAAGAAGATAGCAGTGGAGAATGGTTTGGTAAATCACGTGCTTGTTATCAAGGTGCGCATCATGCACAAACAGAATTACTGACTTTTATAGATGCTGATGTTGACTTGCCACATAAAGATAGCTTAGAGCAAGTTGTACAACAATATCGTCAACAGCAATCGCGTGGTTTGTTGAGCGTACAACCATATCATCGCACTGAGACCTATGTCGAAAGTTTATCGGCCATATTTAATTTATTAACAGTTGTAGGAATGAATCAATTTTCATCTTTAACAGATAAACAACTATCCAATCAGGCATTTGGACCTATGACAGTAACAAATAAACAAGACTATGTTATGACCAATGGCCATCAATGTGCTAAATATCAAATTATTGAAGGATTTGCTTTAGGACATGCATATGCTAAGCATCATTTACCTGTAACTTTATACGAAGGTAAGCCTTTCATTCAGTTTCGAATGTATCAGCAGGGCTTGTCATCTTTACTACAAGGATGGACGAAACACTTTTCTTCAGGTGCTAGTCAAACTAATCCTAAATTAATGTTAGCAATTGTTATATGGTTAGTTGGTTCAATGACGTCATTCACAGCTTTATGTATAGGGGTTGTTAGTAGAAAAGTATCTTTCACTAAGATGTTATTTGTGTATAGTATCTACACATATCAATTTATAAAAATGCATAACAGAGTAGGTAAATTTTCATTGTTATTAATGATATGCCATCCACTGTTATTTATATTTTTTGTTGCAGTATTCCTTTTATCATGGAAGAAAACGCATGTATCTACAGCTGTTGAATGGAAAGGTCGTCAATATAAGATATAACAATACCAATAGACAAGGGGGACGAAATATGCCAATGATGGATAGAAATTTTGAGTATTGTCATAAAATTATGAAGAAATACTCAAAAAGTTTTTCGTATGCCTTTGATTTACTGCCTAAAGCACAGCGTCAAGCTGTATGGGCGATATATGCTGTATGCCGTAAAATAGATGACAGCATTGATATTTACGGGGATATTCAGTTTTTAAATCAAATAAAAGATGATATCAAAAGTATTGAAGTGAAGCCACAAGGACATCATTATTTTCAGAGTGATCGTCGTATGATGTTAGCGTTGCAAGTTGTAGCACAACGTTATCCAATCAATTATCAATCTTTTTATAACTTGATAGATACAGTATACGCTGATCAAAACTTTACACAATTTAAGACAGATGATGCATTATTAGAATATTGTTATGGAGTTGCAGGAACGGTAGGAGAAGTGTTGACACCCATTTTGAGTCATAATCCGACTGAACATACGTATGATATTGCGAGACAATTAGGTGAAGCATTGCAGTTGATCAACATTTTAAGGGATGTTGGAGAAGACTTTGAAAATGGACGTATATACTTTAGTGAGCAACGCTTAAAGCAATATAGCGTGGACATAGAGCGACAATTTAATGATGGTGTTAATGCCAATTATATTCATTTATGGGAATCTTATGCACGTTTAGCACAAAATGATTATCAAGATGTAATGAAAAATATAGATGTCTTTAATAAAGAAGCACAACCTATTATAGAGTTAGCAGCTAGACTTTATCGACAAATACTTGAAGAAGTTCGACTGCAACAGTATACATTACATGAACGCGTCTATGTGAATACGAGTAAGAAGGCAAAGTTATATCAACAAGTGAATCGTAAATATAAAAAGTAATAGGTGGTTAAATAATGAATATTGCAGTAATTGGAGCAGGCGTGACAGGTTTAGCGGCGGCAGCACGTTTGGCAGCACAAGGTAACAAAGTAACCATTTTCGAAAAGAATGGTCAAATTGGTGGTCGTATGAACCAATTGAAGAAAGATGGCTTTACTTTTGATATGGGGCCAACGATTGTCATGATGCCAGAAGTATACAAAGCAGTCTTTGAAGATTGTGGTAAAAGAGCTGAAGATTATATTGATATGCAACAGTTACGTTATATATATGATGTCTATTTTGATCAAGATGACCGTGTCACAGTACCTACAGATCTAGCAGAATTACAGCACATGCTTGAAAGTATTGAACCGGGATCAACACATGGATTTATGTCGTTTTTAACGGATGTGTATCAAAGATATGAAATTGCGCGTAAGTATTTTCTTGAAAAGACCTATCGTAAACCTAGCGACTTTTATAATATGACGTCACTCATTCAAGGTGCCAAACTAAAAACATTGAATCATGCAGATCAGTTAATTGAACAATATATTGATAACGAAAAGATTCAAAAGTTATTAGCATTTCAAACATTATATATTGGTATAGATCCTAAGCGTGGACCATCATTATATTCTATTATCCCAATGATTGAGATGATGTTTGGTGTCCATTTTATTAAAGGTGGCATGTATGGCATGGCTAAAGGACTTGCCAAACTTAATAAAGATCTCGCTGTTGACATTGAATTAAATGCGAACATTGAACAAATTATCATAGATCCTAAATTTAAACAGGCTGATGGCATCAAAGTAAATGGTGACATTAAACGTTTCGATAAGGTGTTATGTACTGCTGATTTTCCTTATATCGCTGAACATCTAATGCCTGAGAATGCACCGATTAAAAAATACCCACCTCAAAAAATTGAACGTTTAGATTATTCATGTTCAGCTTTTCTAATGTACATAGGTATTGATATCGATATAACCAATGATGTGTTACTACATAACGTCATTTTCTCTGAGGATTTCCGTAACAATATTGAAGAGATTTTTGGAGGTCGTTTGTCGCAAGATCCATCTATTTATGTCTATGTACCAGCTGTAGCAGATCCATCATTAGCACCTCAAGGTCAAACAGGGTTATATATATTAATGCCCACGCCAGAACTGAAAACAGGTACTATAGATTGGAATAATGAAGAACTTATTAAACAAGTGAAAGATATTATCTATCATAAAGTAGCAACGATTAAAGCTTTAGAGAATATTACTGAACATGTTATTTCAGAAACAATATTTACACCTAATGACTTTGTAACAACATATCATGCTAAATTTGGTGCGGCTTTTGGTTTGATGCCAACATTAGCACAAAGTAATTATTATCGACCAGCCAATGTCTCTAGAGACTATAAAGATTTATATTTTGCGGGAGCTAGTACCCATCCAGGTGCTGGTGTTCCAATTGTATTAACAAGTGCTAAAATAACAGTCGATGAAATGGTTAAAGATATGAATAGTGGCATTTAGTTTTAAGTATAAGCGTTATTGTAATGACATAAATGAATTGTTAGTACGAATGAACGTGCGGAGAAAAATACTGAATAACATTGCTTGCAAGAGCCTGGGACATTAATCCCAAAAATAATAGCACAAAGATGATTTTATTGTTAAATCGTCTTTGTGCTTCTTTATGTTCAATACTCCGTATTGTAGTTTCGCGTTCCTAGGGTGCTGTCTCAGCCTACCCCAACTGGCAATACTTGTAGAAACTGATTTAATCAGTTTCTCTCTGTTGGGGCCCTGGTCTTCGACTAGCACTGCTGCCCAACTATGCCCGTTTTGCACATTAAAGTAAAAATTTTATTTTTAAAATTTTTCTATAACGGGTCCCTGCATTTCTTGTAGAAACTGTTTCACAGTTTCTTTGTGTTGGGTCCCTACCTCAGGAGTCTTCACTACAATACTTCATTTTTTATGTAATTTTACATGTAAATACTTCAAAAAAAACGAGCTGTTTATTTCAAAATTAATAACGAAAAAGACAATTTCTATCAATTTTCAATAGAAATTGTCTTTTTTTACTTAAACCTAGAACTTAATGTCTCAGGCTGTTGTTGTCTGTTAGAGGTGTATTAAGGTAATAAATAATTCAAGTTACATTTTGATGTTAGAATATTATGAATGTTGACAATATTACTAGGGATACATACAATAATAATTAATTTACTGAAAGCATAGCTATATAAATAGATTGATTTGCTTCAATTTATCATTAATCGTAATGATGCAATGTCAAAGGAGGGGACTTATGATTATTTCTAATAAACTTGCCGATATCCCGGAAAGTTATTTTGGTAAAACGATGGGACGTCACATTGAACATGGGCCACTACCATTAATTAATATGGCTGTTGGTATACCAGATGGTCAAACACCACAAGGTATTATTGATCACTTTGCACAAGCATTACAACTTCCTGAAAACCAAAAATATGGAGCGTTTCATGGTAAAGATAGCTTCAAACAAGCGATTGTAGACTTTTATCAACGTCAATATAATGTGACTTTAGATAAAGACGATGAAGTGTGTATTTTATATGGTACAAAAAATGGATTAGTAGCTTTACCAACATGTATTGTTAATCCAGGAGACTATGTCATGTTACCAGATCCTGGATATACAGATTATTTAGCAGGGGTGTTATTAGCAGATGCCAAGCCTATACCTTTAAATTTAGAACCACCACATTATTTACCTGACTGGTCGACAGTAAATCGAGAGACGTTGCTAAAGACCAAATTAATTTATTTAACATATCCGAATAATCCAACAGGGTCAACAGCAACACAACAGGTGTTTGATGAAGCGATTGACAATATTTATGGTACCAACACAAAAATTGTTCATGACTTTGCATACGGTGCCTTTGGTTTCGATGCTAAAAATCCAAGTATCTTAGCATCAAAGCATGGTAAAGATGTGGCGATTGAAATCTATTCATTATCTAAAGGATATAATATGTCAGGTTTTCGAGTAGGCTTTGCAGTAGGGAATAAGGATATGATTCAAGCATTGAAAAAATATCAGACACACACGAATGCGGGGATGTTTGGCGCATTACAAGATGCAGCAACTTATGCTTTAAATCATTATGATGACTTTTTAATACAACAAAGTGACACATTTAGACAACGCAGGAATTATTTTGAAGCTCAATTAGCACAAGCTGGACTACCATATGTTCATTCTAAAGGTGGTATTTATTCATGGTTACACACACCACCTGGCTTTGATAGTGAGCGTTTTGAACAATTTTTAGTAACAGAGAAATCAATTTTAGTTGCACCAGGAATACCTTTTGGGAACAATGGTAAACACTATGTCAGAATTTCTTTAGCTTTAGATGAACAACAACTTTCAGAAGCAGCACAACGATTAAGCGATATTGCCTATTTATATCAGAAATAGCAATTTAAGGGGATGAAGAGAATGACAAAAATTAAAATTATGAGTGTACGTGACGAAGACAGACAATATATTGATAAATGGGCAACAGAACATCAAGTAACAGTTGAATTAACGACAGAACCTTTGACTGAAGAGAATATAGATACAGTGGCAGGGTTTGATGGTTTATCATTGTCTCAACAGCTACCATTAACTGAAAATATGTACAGCAAACTACAACAATTTGGGATAAAACAAATTGCACAACGTAGTGCGGGCTTTGATACCTATGATCTTGATTTAGCAAATAAATATCAGTTAATCGTATCTAATGTACCGTCATATTCACCAAGTTCAATTGCTGAATTTGCAGTAACTCAAGCGATTAATATGGTAAGAAATTTTAATGATATTCAACAAAAAGTAATAGCGCACGACTTTAGATGGGAACCATCTATTCTATCTCAATCGATTAGAGATTTAAAAGTAGCAGTGATTGGTACTGGAAGAATTGGTAGTGTGGTAGCTAGAATATTTGCTGAAGGATATCAAAGTGACGTTGTTGCTTACGATCCTTTTCCAAATGAACATGTTGCACAATTTGTTGATTATAAAGCATCTTTAGAGGAAGCAGTTAGAGAAGCGGATATTGTGACTTTGCATGTCCCAGCAACAAAATATAATCATTATTTATTCGATGAACATATCTTTGCGCAGTTTAAAAAAGGTGCAATATTTGTTAATTGTGCACGTGGTTCGTTAGTTAATACTAAAGCATTATTATCAGCACTAGATAAAGGATTAATTAAAGGTGCAGCATTAGATACTTATGAATTTGAACGTGGTTTGTTCCCTAGTGATCAGCGTAACCACGCATTAAACGATGATTTATTGCAAACATTAATTGATAGACAAGATATTATTTTGACACCACATATTGCATTTTATACTGAAGCAGCTGTAGAAAATTTAATTGTTGATGCGTTAAATGCAACACTTGATGTATTGAACACTGGTGATACTGCATTACGAGTCAATTAAATAAAGGCATTTCATGCATTCCGTTCATTATTATTAAATGATTGGAAACATGAAATGCCTTTATTTTTTAGTGAATAGCAATTTGATTAACGCTTATGATTAAACAACATCATAACCTTGATCTTCAATTGCGTCTTTCATTTGTGCTGTTGACACTTGACTATCATCATATTGAACTTCAACATTACCTTGTTCTAGGTTAACTTGTGCTGAATCAACACCGTTAAGCTCAGTTAAAGCTGATTCAACAGCACTTTTACAGTGAGCACAACTCATACCTTCTACTTTTAAAATATCTTGAGCCATTTTTTTCACCTCCTAGTTAATAATTTGTTTATTACAACAACCATTTCAAGTAACGAGTTACGGACAACAAACCGTCTATCGTTAATATGTTGTCATTAGTAGTCATTGTTTGGAATATAAAACCTTGATTTATTGATGTTTTATATTTCAAGTGACTCTTACCTGGATGGGATACGACATAAATTTGCTGGAAATTTATTGCTATCCCACTCCTATTACATTATCTTAGCTTTGTTTTCTTCAATCTTAGTGCATTAGTGATAACGCTGACTGAGCTAAGTGCCATTGCTGCACCTGCAACCCATGGTGCAAGTAAGCCCATCGCTGCAATTGGGATACCAGCGATATTATATCCGAATGCCCAAAATAGATTTTGACGTATATTTCTGATTGTCGCTTTACTGATATTAATAGCTCTTGGTATAAGGAGTAAGTCTCCACCTAATATGGTGATATCAGCAGCTTCTATCGCAACCTCAGTACCTGTACCTATGGCGATACCAATATCTGCTTTAACTAAAGCTGGCGCATCATTGACACCGTCACCTACCATTGCAACATGTTTACCTTGTTGTTGCAATTTATCGACTTGTTGAGATTTTTGTTCAGGTAAAATATCAGCAATAACTGTATCGATACCTACTTGTTTTGCGATAGCATTAGCAGTGTTACTATTATCACCTGTTAACATTGCTACTTCAATACCCATGTTATGCAAATGCGTAATGGCTTCTTTAGCATTGGTTTTGACAGTATCAGCAACAGCAATAATACTATTAAATTGATGATTGATCGCAATTAACATTGCAGTTTTACCATCTTTTTCAAATGTTAATAGGTCATTGGTTGCCTGCTCAGATAAAGTAATGTCATATTTAGACATTAACTTACGATTACCTATTAAGACATGGTTGCTGTCAATGGTTGCTTCAATACCATGACCAGGAATCGCATTAAATGATGATGTTTCAACTAAAGGTAGTGACTGATCTTTAGCGTAGTTAACGATTGCGTCCGCTAAAGGGTGCTCTGAATCTTTTTCAGCACTTGCTAGTAATTTTAGTGCATCATCATCACCTGTAAAGTTAGTTACAACAGGCTGTCCATTGGTAATTGTACCAGTTTTATCTAAAACAATTGTATCAATTTGATGTGCACGTTCTACAAATTCGCCACCTTTGAACAGGATACCATTTTCAGCAGCACGTCCTGTACCAACCATAATAGAAGTAGGTGTTGCTAATCCTAATGCGCAAGGACAAGCAATAACTAAGACAGAAATACCTGCAACTAAAGCGGGTTCAAAATCACCAGGTCTTACAAGTGTAATCCAAATAATGAACGTCAGTAAGGCAATACCTACAACAATGGGTACAAAGTAACCGGAAATAATATCAGCTAAACGCTGAATGGGCGCTTTAGAACTTTGGGCTTG
Source organism: Staphylococcus simiae (assembly GCF_002902085.1). GTDB lineage: Bacteria > Bacillota > Bacilli > Staphylococcales > Staphylococcaceae > Staphylococcus > Staphylococcus simiae. The sequence goes on along the minus strand of NZ_PPQR01000055.1, from coordinate 1,366 downwards.
TTCTACTACTTTGATGATGTTAGATAAGGCAGTATCTTCTCCAACTTTTGTAGCTGTCATGGTAATCGTACCATTTTTATTCATAGTAGCTCCTATGACGCTATCACCAATATTTTTTTCTACGGGGATAGATTCGCCAGTCAACATCGATTCATCAATAGATGTCATACCTTTAATAATTGTACCATCAACAGGGATTTTCTCCCCAGGTTTGACGATGAGTGTATCATGAACGTTTACTTCATTTAATGGTATCATGATTTCTTGATTATCTCTTATAACACGAGCTTCTTTAGCTTGTAAACTTAATAATTCGCCAAGTGCGTTTGTCGTTTGTGTTTTGGCACGAGCTTCTAAATATTTACCAAATAAAATTAAAGTAATTAACACTGCACTTGTTTCAAAATATAGATGAGGGTCTGTCGTTGTGCCACTCAACCAGCGTACCATTTCATAAATACTATAGAAATAAGCAGCGCTTGTACCAACAGCGACAAGAACATCCATATTGGCAGCACCATTGCTCAAGTTTTTATAGGCACCAACATAAAATTGCCAACCGATAATGAATTGTACCGGAGTTGCAAGGGCAAATTGAAACCACGGATTCATAAACAGTGTTGGAATAGACATATTAAATAAATGTACAAACATTAACATGAGCAATGGTAAAGATAGTAGTGCAGAAATAATTAGTTTAAATAATTTATGTTTAAGTTCACGTTCTTTTCGTGATTCTTGGTGTTGATTATCTGCTTTCACACTGGCATCATAACCGAGCTTTTGAATACGCTGAATAATAGCATCTGTATTAGTTTCTTCGGGGTAAAAATTAACGTTAGCTTGTTCTGTTGTTAAATTTACCGTTGCATCTTTAACACCACTTGTTTTGTTTAAGACCTTTTCGATGCGGTTAGAGCAAGCGGCACACGTCATTCCTGTAATATCTAACTCAATAGTATCTGTAGCGACACCGTAACCTAATTTGTCAATTTTATTAATAAAATCATCAACTTGATATTGTGTAGTGTCATAATCAATCGTTGCTTTTTCAGTAGTTAAATTAACTTGTGCATCAACACCGTCCATTTTATTTAGTACCTTTTCGATACGATTGGAGCAAGCGGCACACGTCATACCAGTGACACCTAATGTTATTTTATTATGATTAGTCAACATTTAAGCCTCCGTTCCTTATTGTTCACATGTCTAATATACCCCTTATAGGTATACAATTCAAGATTATCAACACATTAACAACAAAAAACGGTTCTCTATTTCCTACGATTAGTCAAGTGCTTATAAATAAAATAAGCATTACTAAATTAAACCGTTCAATTTAATTTTTTTGAATAAGGTGTTAAAC